>JAUMVF010000037.1 GCA_030530305.1 Bacillota bacterium | reverse complement strand
CGTCCTGGATCAGCTGCCAGCACATGCTGAATATGCCCTTGGCGTATTTGGTGTTGGCCGCCAGTTCCTTACCCTGTATTCTCACATATTTGAACTTCATATCCTGGTTCCCTTTCTGCAAATGTTACCCTTATTATATCACCAATCCGCCACGTAAACATTGAAATGGTACTGACTTTTCTCCCTCGGGAAAATTATCAGTACCATTGCAACGGTTCCAGCGTTCGAAGTTGTCTTAAAAAAGCGTTTTTGCGTGTTTTGTTGAATTGGCAGGCGCTACATCCGTTGAAATGATACTGACTTTTTTCTCTCAGAAGATTTATCAGTACCATTGCAAGGGTTCCAAGCGCCATTAGGGTTCCAAGCACCATTAATACTGAATTGTCTCAGATGAGCCCGAACGCTCGTAGAGCCGTATTGATTTTCTTGCGCGTCAAAGGTTCTCCCGCGGTTTCGTATGTGATTATAAGATTCTTCCCGGGAATGATTCCGGACCTGCCGTAGTCCAGTATCTTCTGTAGATTGTTGCTCACGTAGTCCGTGTCGTGTATCCTTCCCATATGTTCCCACCATATAAGCCTGTTTGTTTTCGGGTGAAGGATCTCAAAGTCCGGATATACCTTGCGTTCTCCACCTCCCATGGCGCGGTTGATTACCACGCCGGTCTCACTTTTGAAGCAGCCCTGCGTCAAACAACGCATCTGCGATCATTGCCTCGCTCTTTGATCTGACTTCGATCCCGCTTTTCGTGTCAAAAACAAGACCGTCGCTAAATCGGTGATTCTGATTTCCTTCCTTGCGCTCCCAGTCCTTTATGCAAACATCTCCTTTAAGATAATACCCGCTCCCGAGTTTCTCTCCGTATTTATAATTCGTTGGGTGGTACGGCTTGAGTTTATCCAGATTCTCTTGCAGTACTTTGATGTTTTCCTTGAGAACCGGAAGCCCGTGAATGACGGTCTTTTTCTCCATCAGGTCCTTAATGGTCTCAAGATGTTCGGGAACCGAAGAATCAAGGCACATAGCCCGCCGATGCCCCTGTTCGTAGATATACACATAATAATATCTGTCGTTTCTCCCGCGGTGCTCGACCAGTGAACCATTCGGCATCTCGCGCTTCCTCCGCTCCATAAACTCCGCGAGCGCCGTCTCTGCCCTGAGCTCTTCTTCCATAAGCTTGCGAATCACGTCAATACTCATTGCTTCTCCTTTCCATAAAGCTTTGGCTTGCATTCCTTTCCATATCACGTGTCGCTCCTTTTGTCCCACATTTTACCTTTACCAAAGTCTTTTGAAAACCCGATGTCCAGTATTCCGTCCGGGTTTTCACCAAACAGGCGCTGAAGGTATTGAAACGGTACTGATTTTTCCCTCTCAGGGAATTTATCAGTATCATTGCAATGGTTCTGGCGTTCGAGTTTCATCAAAACGGGCCTTCTTGCAGGTCATGCTTAGTTTTCAGGGGCTGCAAACGTTGCAATGGTACTGACTTTTCTCCCTCAAAAGAATTATCAGTACCATTGCAAGGGTTTTGGCTCGCCGGCGCGGCTAGGGCGTTCGCTGGGCGATCCGGCGCGTACACTGGGCAGTCAGAAAACTGAGCACAAAAAATACCCACCTGCAATCATGCTGCAGATGGGTATTGGTCTTAATAAAGATTTTCCTATACGCTTGGGTTTTTTCTACAGATAGTTCTTAAAGCATGCAACCAGGATCTTCACGCACTCGTCGATGCCCAGTCTTGAACTGTTCAGCACCATCTCGTAACTCTCGGCGTCGTTCCAGTGCTGCTTAGTGATGTAGTAGTAGTAGTCGGAACGCTGTTTGTCTGTCTTCTCGATGAAACGCTCGGCTTTGCCCTCGCTCATGCCGCTTTCATCCATTACGCGCTTGATCCTGAACTCTTTGTCAGCCACGATGCACACTGCAAGTTCGTTAACGGTGTCAACGTCTCTGAACACGTAGTTGGCGCAGCGTCCCACAACGACCAGATCTTCGTTCTGGGCTGTATCGAGTATGAATTTCTGCTCCAGTTCGAACATTGCTTCACTGGGGTTAACGTCTACCAGATCTCCCTCGCTGTAACGTCTGTAGAAAGCAAGGTTCGGTCTCTTTTCATCAGCGCCGCTGAATAAGTCAGCGTGCTCTGAATATTCCATCTTGGAGTGGCCCAGCGCCATCTGGATCAGCTGCTTGTCGTAGCAGATTATTCCCAGTTCTTCTGCAACTTTTGCGCCTATATATGCGCCGCCGCTTCCGCTCTGACGGTTGATAGTTATTACTTTATGCATAATTACTCCTCTCGCCGCTTAAGCCGCGGCAGTTGATTATAAAAAATCGTACACGATGATTATAATACAAAACTTCGGCTTTGCCAACACTTTAGAGCGGTCAGCGTTTTTTGTATTCGTTTTTTGCTTTTGATATAATCAGAATGTAAAAAATATCAAAGACTTTTGACACGCAGCGCGTTTGTGCTGCCGTATTTCATTTTACATACAACTGATAATGCTTTACCGAACGGAAAGGGGGCTTTCTTATGTCGAGACTGGAAAAAGTAAAGACCGGGCTGCCCGGCCTTGATGAAGTGTTCCAGGGCATCCGCCTGGGAGAAAACATAATGTGGCAGATCATTGATATGGGTGACTACGCATTTCTGGCCAGCGCTCTGGCGGAGGAGGGCGCAAGAAGCGGCCGCAAAGTCATCTATTTCAGGTTCTCCGGCTCGCGCCCCCTGCTGAAAGAACAGCGGAATCTTGAGATTGTTGAAGTCGACATGAGCGGCGGTTTTGAATCTTTCACAGTCAGCATATCGGAAAAGATCCGGAAACAGTCACCCGGCACATTCTATATCTTTGACTGTCTTACAGACCTTCAGACAGTGTGGGCCGCCGACTTCATGGTGCGTAACTTTTTCCGCGCTATATGCCCCATCGTCCACGATGTGAAAGGGGTGGCGTATTACAGCATAATAAACAGAGCTCATTCATATGATTCCATCGCCCAGATCACAGCCGGTGCCAGCATCTTCGCGACAGCCGTCCGCGGCGCGCGGGGCATGTATGTCCATCCTATCAAGGCGGTAGACAGAAGGACTGACAGGCTGTTCCTGCCTCATCTTTTCAACGAGGACTACTCGACGCTCACGCCGATCACAGACGGTGTCAGCACCAGTGTCTACTATGAAATGATCCGCAACCGCTCCACGACCTCAAGCAGCCGGTACACGGATAACTGGGAGAACTTTTTCCTGAGGGCAAGAGCCGCCCAGGCCGCAGCCTCCGACCTGCAGCAGGAATACAAGTCCAAGATGTACAAGATGCTCATCGGCCGGGACAAGGAAAGGGAAAAACTCTTCGACGAGAACTTTGAGATACAGGATTATCTTGATATAAATCACAGGCTCATCGGTTCCGGAACCATCGGCGGCAAAGCCGCGGGAATGCTTCTTGCAAGAAAGATCATCCAAAACAAACGGCCCGACCTGGAGGAACACATGGAGCCTCACGATTCGTTCTACATAGGATCCAACGTGTTCTACACCTTCCTGATCAGGAACAACTGGTGGAATCTCTGGCTGGACCACAAAACCGATGAAGGATACTTTATGGCGGCGAGAGCTCTCAAGAGCCAGATGCCTTACGGCGAATTCCCGGAGCTTGTGATGACCAGATTCCGGCGTATGCTGGACTATTTCGGCCAGAACCCGATAATCGTCCGTTCCAGTTCGCTTCTGGAGGATGGTTTCGGAAATGCTTTTGCGGGAAAATACGATTCGGTCTTCTGCGTCAACGCAGGGACTCCGGCCCACCGGCTGAACCAGTTCATTCAGGCGGTCAAGGAAGTTTATGCCAGCGCCATGGACGAATCGGCCCTTGTATATCGTAAACAAAGAGGACTGGACAAAGCGGAAGAGCAGATGTCCATTCTGGTAATGCGTGTTTCCGGCTCCATATACGAAGACATCTTCATGCCCGGCGCAGCAGGAGTGGGCTACTCCACCAACTCCTATGCCTGGAGCAAACAGATCGACCCGAAAGCCGGAGTACTGAGGATCGTTGCAGGTCTGGGCACCCGCGCCGTTGACAGGACTCTTCACGACTATCCGCGCATAGCCAATCTGGACAAGCCGGAACTTCTGCCCAACTCCTCACCGGAAGACAGGTTCAAATTCGTTCAGAGGAACGTAGACGTTCTGGACTTTTCAGACAACATGCTGCTGACCATACCCATCGAAGAAGTGCGTGAAAAAACGCCAAAGTGGTACAGCGACCTTATGATTGAACACGACGTCCAGACTGAACAGCGCATGAGAGACATGGGCAGGAACCAGGAGGTCATCGCCACGTCCTGCGACAAAATACTGAAAAACCCGGAAATCGTAAAAACTTTCAGCGATATGCTGAAGACTATAGAAGAAAATTACAAGTACCCGGTGGACATCGAGTACACGGTCAACTTCACTGAAGACGGGGATTTCCTGATCAACCTGGTACAGTGCAGGCCCCTTCAGTCTGCGGGAACCGGCAGTATGAAAGTGGACGTACCCGACGCGCCTGAGGAGGACACCTTCTTCCGCCTGAAAGGAAATATCATGGGCGGACCTATCGACCGCAGTTTCGACCTGGTGGCTATAGTCGATCCGAAGGCCTACGCCGATATGCCGTACAAAGATAAATATCTGGTGGCCAACGCCATAGAAGCGGTGAACAATTACGCCGGGCAAAATGACAAGACTCTGATGATTCTCGGCCCCGGCCGCTGGGGAACTTCATCGGCGGAGCTGGGCGTTCCAGTGAGATTCGCCCAGATAAGCAATACCGCGGCCATTTTCGAGATGTCCTTTGAGAGCAGCGGTCTTATGCCGGAGCTTTCATTCGGCTCCCACTTCTTCCAGGACCTGGTGGAGAACAGTACTTTCTACGGCGCCATCTTCGAGGAAGACTGCAGCGAAGGCAACGCCAGTCTGTACAGGCCGGAATTCCTGTCGGACCGCGCCAATATCTACGGGGATATACCCGGCACCTACGATGCGCTGAAAGACGTAGTGACTGTATACGCCTTTGACGGGGAAGATCTGCGCCTGGCGGCCGACAGCACAGAAGAGGCTCTCTGCTACATAGCTAAGTGATACTCCACAACTTTTGTCACTAATCGTAATTATTCCAGATTTGTGACAAAAGTTGTGGCTTTGCGGGCTCTTTTTCCCCGAAAATATCCTTAGTTGATGAATTATTGGGAAGTCAGCCTGCTCAAACCTTGGAATTTTGTCACAAATACTGCAAAAAAACAAATTAGTGACAAAAGTTATGGAACACATAAAACAGCCCCGGACGCTGCTGCGCGCACGGGGCTTCTCTTTTGCTTGTTATCTTTTGCCTGTTATATATAAGTTATCCTTGCTATTTGCCTTCTTTTTCTTTCGCAAGCTTTTCCTGCTCAAGCTGCCATCTTACCGAAAGCTTCTTGTTGGCCATGTTGTTATCTGTGGATTCCTTTCTGTCCACGCCGGCGAATCCGGTATCCAGGAATCTCTGCAGATTCTTCAGAACTACGCCGTCCGGGATGAAGTAAAGATTCCCGTGCAGCTCGCTCACAACGTGTTTCAGAAGCTGCCCGAAACGGTAGTGGGGATATTTGTCCCACAGCTCCGCCAGCTTGCCGATGATGATACTCTTGTCTTCAATGAATTCCATGTCCTGAAGCTCTTCCATCATCGCTTTCATATCTCTGTCATTTTTGAATTGCATATCGTTCCTCCTTAGTCAAGCGCCGCCGCGCAAAAGCAGTTTTTAGTCAAGCGCTGCCGCGCGAAAACTGCCTACTCCACGTAATCAGGATAATCTATCTCGCTTACATTGTTGATGCCTGTTATATCACAATCCCAGGAAACCTCGCCTTTGCCGGCGGAAAGTTCCATGTCATAGGACATATCGATGGATTTCACTGCGCCATCACCATCCAGAGCTATTTCTATCTCGTAGTTTTTCGGCGTGAATCCGCTGCCGTAAAGGGATGATTCCTCATCCAGATCAAGTACGAAATACTTATCGATGCATGTGTCTTTCAGAGTCATTTCGATCTCTGTGACACCGTCGTCTGTATCGGCCTTGATGCCCGCAAGATCCTCTTCATCGATCTTGAAGAAGCTGCTGCCCTTCAGATACGCGTACGGGTTCGAGTAGACCATGGTCTTGTTCAGCAGTTTCTTCAGCTTGGCCTGCTGCTTGCTCCTCTTGCCGTCGTTGTCGTAGTACAGGGTGCCGTCTTTATAGAATATATTGAGCTTGCCTTTGGTGCCGAAAGTGCTGAACGTGGATCTGTAAGCCATGTTCATGGAATCGTCCGTGTAGACTTCCTGGACTCTCGCCCTGGAATGAACTTTCTGCTCGTCATCCTCGCTGTATTCGATCTCTACTTCCTGTCTTGCTTTATACGCGGCGCTGTCTATAGCCTGCATCTGCTTGCAGACTTCCTTGTACTGTGCGTACGGGCTGTCGTCCGTCTGCTCTTCATCCCCGCTGCCCTGCTGTTCTTCCTGCTGCTGATCCTGCTGCTGCGAATCGTCAGGTTTTTCTTCTTCATCCTTGTTGCCGCAGCCGAAAAGCGCAAGTGAAAGCGCCAGCATCAGCGCAACGACTATCATCCATTTTCTGTTTCTCATTTTTTCCCCCTTTTATGGTTCTCTATCCGTTATCCTTTTGTTTTTTTCTGATTCTGCTGTTCCGGCCTCTTACGTTTGTGCCGGTTTATTACATTATACTTGCTGCGCCCGGCAAATGCTACCGGATTTTTGCATCCGACTTGCCGGCGCCGGCAGGCGTGCAGTATCTGACGAACGCTGCCGGTTCCGCGGCTACTATAATCCTGCGAACTCCGCCGGTCCCGGCCCTTGTGCGCCGGCCCGGACACGCGCAAAAACTCCTGCCCTTTATTGTTCCCGTGCTTTTGTGGTATAATAATTGTGTATGTATGAAAACTGACGGGACTTCAGTCCCCGCCGGCTTTTAAAAGGAGAGGAAAATTGGGATTTCTTTCATCGATATTTGACAACTTAGGAGCATACTATACTTTTGCCGTACGATGGGTACTGGTGATTCTTGGTGTGTTCATCCTCTTAAGATGCATCCGTTCTCTTCTTCAGGGCGGCAACACCTCGGAGATCTGGGCTTACCTTGATTGCCCGGACGGCAAGACGAGGGCTCTGCGCCACTGGGAGAACGTCATCGGCAGAGCAAGAAGCGCCGATGTAGTCATCAATCTGGTTAGCATTTCCAGAAATCACGGCATCCTGGTGCGGGACGACGACGGAAACTGGACATATAACGACCTTGATTCGAAAAACGGCTCCGCTGTCAACGGCGAGCCAGTCATCGAACCTGTCCCTGTGAGGGCCGGCGATGTCCTGACCATAGGCGGGGCGAATTTCACGCTGATGCCGGTGAGTCTGGCGGAAAGGCGTGAAAACATCAAATCCCGCATACGGAACCTGAAGCCTGTTTCGCCATGGCCCGTTCTGCTTGCGATCACTCTGTTCCAGTTACTGACAGCTATACAGTTCATCGTTGCAGGCGACGGCAAGACTCCTTTCCTGGTGCCTTTCTGCTTCGTGCTGCTGACCATACTCATGTGGGCCTATGTGATATTCCTGAGGTCCATGAGGCGGCGCGGTTTCGAAATGGAAATGATAGCGTTTTTCCTTTCAACGCTGAGTCTGGCCATCACAGCCTCAAGGTTTTCACCGGACGCTCCGGGCAAAGTAATGACGCAGCTTATCGCGATCGTTCTGGGCGTGATTCTTTTCTTCGCTCTCTGCTGGTTCCTGAGGGATCTTGACAGAGCCAAGAAAATCAGAATGCTTCTTGTAGTTCTGGGCATAGGGCTGCTCCTTTTCAACCTGGTATTCGGAACCAACAAATTCGGAGCCGCCAACTGGGTAAGCTTCGGCGGACTTTCACTGCAGCCTTCCGAGCTGGTCAAGATCGCCTTCATATATATAGGCGCAGGCACTCTGGACGAACTGTTTGAAAAGAAAAACCTGACCATATTCGTGCTGTTCTCTGTTTTCTGTCTGGGTACTCTTGCTCTCATGGGAGACTTCGGTACAGCGGCGATCTTTTTCGTAACATTCCTGATTATATCGTTCCTGCGAAGCGGGGACCTTTCAAGACTGATATTTATCGTAGGAGCCGCAGTGCTTGCTGTGATGCTCATGCTGCGATTCAAACCATACATAGCGGACCGTTTCTCAATATGGGGCCACGTGTGGGAAGACCCTCTGGACAAAGGATTCCAGCAGACCCAGGCTCTCATCTCTGTTGCCAACGGAGGACTTCTGGGCAACGGCGCCGGCGAGGGCTATCTGAGCTCAGTGGGAGCCTCGGAAACAGACCTTGTTTTCGGGTTCCTCAGCGAGGAGTTTGGCGTGCTGCTCGCGGTACTTGCGGTACTCGCGGTAGTGACCCTTTCGCTTTTCGCGGTCAGATCAATAAAGGCCGGCAGATCGGCATACTACACCATCGCGGCCTGCGCGGCCACATCCATGTTCCTGTTCCAGGTGATCCTGAACGTATTCGGATCGCTGGATATCATCCCGCTGACAGGCGTGACTTTCCCGTTCCTGTCATACGGTGGAACCAGCATGATGGTGTCATGGGGGCTGCTTGCCTTCCTGAAGGCAGCCGACACGCGGCAAAACGCAAGCTTTGCCATCAAGCTTGACGTGGAAAAAGAACGCGAGCGTCTCAAGGCCAAAGATGACGCGGAGATAGATGGAGAATACGAAGAAGACCGGGACGAATTTTTAGAGGAATACGGCGCTTCAGACGGATACAGCGCAGACTACGACGGACGCGGTTATTCTGATGATTATTACGACGGGCGCAGCGCTCCCGTTGACTATGACGACTACAGCGGCGGCCACTACAGCCGCTCACGGCGGGGCCAGAAAAGGTAAGAGGAGGATGATGATATGAAAAAACTTGAAAAAAGAGCTATCATATGCGTCCTTCTCGCGCTTGTACTTCTCGGCGGGCTGGGATATTTCGTATATCATTTCGCGACGGAAGGCAACGAATGGGCAGCTTTCTATACCAACAGGGCTGTCAACAGCAACGGCCACCTTGCCAGAGGCACGCTGGAAGACGTTAACGGCGAGACTCTGCTGAAAAACCGCCACGGCGAAATGAAATTCAGCAGCGACTACGAAACCAGATGCGCTCTGGTGCATCTGACTGGAGATGACAAGAATAACATCGCTACCGGCGCCAACAACGTAATGGCGGACAAACTGGTAGGCTACAATATACTGAACGGCACCTACACCTTCGGCGGTGACGGCCGCATCGTGCGGCTGACCGTGGACTCCGAAGTCTGCAAAGAGGCATACTCAGCCCTTTACGGCTACTCCGGCACTGTAGGCGTTTACAACTACAAGACAGGCGAGATAATCTGCGCCGTCAGCACACCGGCATACGACCCGGATAACCCGCCGGATCTTTCGGAAGACGATACTTCCGGCACTTACATCAACAGGCTTTTCTCATGGACCACTCCGCCGGGATCGACCTTCAAAGTCGCCACCGCGGCCGCGGCTCTCGAGAACAAGTCCGACGCGAGACAGTGGAGCTATGAGTGCGAAGGGGTACAGGAATACGGGCCCGACAAAGTCACAGACCTTGAGGCTCACGGCCACGTAAATCTGAAATCAGCTCTGGCCGTTTCCTGCAACTGCGGTTTCGGCGAACTCACTCTGGATCTGGGTCCTGTCGTTATGGAAAAATCCGTCAAGAAATACGGCCTCACAAAGGTCTATGACGTAGACGGGATCAAAACGAAAGCCGGCACCTTCGACTTCCCGGCCAAAGCAAAGGTCAACCTGGCATGGGCCGGAGTCGGCCAACACAACGATATGATAAATCCGGCCAGCATGATGGTCTTCATGGGCGGCATCGCCAACGACGGCGAAGCAGTCAATCCGAAGATCGTGAAAAGCGTGGAATTCGCCAACGGCCGTTCCGCAGGCTTCCTGCCTACCTCGGGCAGCGAGCAGATCATGGACAGCGAGATCGCCCACAGGCTCAAAAAATACCTGCGTAACAACGTGCGCCAGACATACGGCGACTACATGTTCCCGGGTCTGAAAGTCTGCGCGAAATCCGGTACCGCCGAAGTCGACAAAACCAAGTCGCCTAACGCGCTCTTTACCGGTTTTGTGAAAAACAGCGATTACCCGTACGCATTCATCGTCGTCGTTGAAAACGGCGGCTACGGTACAGAGACTGCAGGCTACATCGCAAACCGCGTCCTGCAGAAGATCAAAGAAGTGAAATAACTGCGTAAACATACGCACTGCTATAAAGAAAGGACAGCACAATGAAAGAAATTCTTCTGGCCAGCGGCCCGATATACTTTCTCGTAATCACCATCATCGTGATATTACTTCTTCTCGGACTGCTCATGAAAAGAGCGTCCCGCAGGAAGTTCACAGATGTCAAAGTAAATATTTACGATCCGGAAAAAGAAGCCGCCGAAAAAGCTCGGAAAGCGAAGCTGGCGGAAGCAGCCAAAGAGGCCGAGGCAGCAGAGGCAGCCAGGAAAGCCGAGGCAGTCGAAGCGGCTGAGGCAGCAGAGGTAGCGGATGCGGCCAAAGAACCCGAGGTGGTCGAGGCAGCGGAATCTCCGGCAGAAACCACAGAAGCGGATAAATAGCTGTCCGCGTTTTGCGAGGTAACCCAAATGGAAAAGGTAATAATCATCGGAGCCGGTCCAGCCGGCATCTCCGCGTCACTTTACACACAGCGCGCAGGGATAGACACCCTCGTCATCAATAATGGTCCCGGCGCCCTTTCCAAAGCAGAAAAAATAGAGAATTACTACGGCTTCAGCGAGCCCATAAGCGGCGCTGAGCTTTTTGATAACGGGATAAAACAGGCTGAACGTCTGGGCGTGAGATTTATCGAAGAGGAAGTTGTCGGTCTTGGTTTTGCGGAATCGCTCCAGGTAGTCACCGACAAGAACACCTACGACACCGCAACAATAATCCTCACAACCGGCTCGCCGCGCAAAGCCCCTCCTGTCAAAGGTCTGGCAGAATTCGAAGGCATGGGCATAAGCTACTGCGCCGTATGCGACGCCTTTTTCAACCGGGGAAAAGACGTGGCGGTTTTGGGCAGCGGACAATACGCCCTCAACGAAGTCAAAGAAATAAAACCGGTGGCGAATTCCGTCACACTTCTGACTAACGGCGAAGAGCCGACGGCCGAATTCCCCGAAGACGTTAAGATCATCAAAACTCCAATCAGGCAGCTGACCGGCGGCGACCGTCTTGAGACCGTGGAATTTGAAGACGGCTCATCACTTGATGTGTTCAGTATTTTTGTTGCCTACGGAACAGCCGGCAGCGCCGACATGGCAAAAAAACTCGGTATAATCACAGACGGCAACAAGATCAAAGTGGATGAAAATATGGCCACAAACGTGCCGGGAGTTTTTGCGGCAGGAGACTGCATAGGAGGAATGCTCCAGGTAGCTTCCGCCGTATACGAAGGCGCGCAGGCCGGAACGTCGGCAGTGAAGTTTCTGCGCGGGAAATGACCGGCGGGCGCGTCAGACAAACTGCTCATCTGACAGCCGCAGAGCATACGAACCTGAAAACGGGGCATTTGTCCCGTTTTTTATAAAATGAACTTACAAACTCCGTTATGTATGATATATTATAAAAACAGGAAAAAGTCATGGGATATTGCTGAAAGGAGGCCTCACATGACAGCAAGCAGAAAAATCAGATGGAGCGACCGTCAGGTTACAGACATCAAAGAGATCAATAGCATTATCGAAAAGATGGATGCGATCCGCGTTGCTTTTTACGATGGAACCGAGGTATATATCGTGCCGCTCTCCTTCGGTTACACTGAAGAAAACGGCGACTATACATTCTACATGCATGGCGGTGGAAAAGGTCGCAAAGCCGAACTCGTACGCAGCGTGGGCAAAGCAGGTTTCGAGCTTGACCGCGCCATCGAAGTCAAATCCGCAGCAGAGCCGTGCAATCACACCCAGACTTACAACAGTGTGATAGGCCATGGAACGATTGAGGAAATCTCCGATCATGACAGCAAGGTCAAAGCTCTGAACATCATCATGAAGCAGAACACCGGCAAAGGCGACTGGGTATTCCCGGACAAAATGATCGACGCTACATTCGTCATGAAACTCACAGCCGATTGGCTCACATGCAAGATTCACACAGATGAAATCTGAGTATTGAACGCGTTTTTGAATCACATAAAAAGAGAGGGGGCGATCCCCTCTCTTATTTTTAGTTATTCTCTGAAACTATTTCCAGAAATCTGTATCCTGCTTAAGGTCGATATCAGCAGCCTTGAATGTCGGATTTACTCCGGCCTTCTTCTGCTTCTGATAATCCTTCAGGCACTTGCATGCAACGCCGCCGAGTATCAGGATAGACGGTACGTTAGTTACTACCATCAGTCCCTGTGCAAGGTCTGCAGTATCCCATACGAGACCTGCTGTTGCGATAGCGCCTACGAATACGAGTACTGAAGCGCAAAGTCTGAATACCAGGAGAAGTCCCGGACCCGGGTCCTTCTTGATTATGAACTTCAGACAGCCTTCGCAGTATGAATAGTTACCGATAAGCGTTGTGAACGCGAACAGTGACATCGCAACTGCTATGAATATAGGTCCGAATGATCCGAGTGAGGATCCGATAGCGTCCTGTACATAACCTGCTGCGTTAGCGTTTCCTTCAGCGTCTACATAGCTTCCCGGAATAACTCTTGTGCTCAGGCACATGAAAGCTGTTGCTGTACAGATGAGCAGTGTATCCAGGAATACTGAGAGCATCTGAACCAGACCCTGCTTAGCCGGATGTGATACATCAGCTGTAGCAGCCGCGTTTGGAGCAGAACCCATACCAGCTTCGTTGGAGTACAGGCCTCTCTTGAGTCCCCACATGATACATGATCCTGCAAATCCTCCGAAGATGGATTTGAAGTCGAATGCTCCTGCGAAGATCTCTTTGAACATTTCTCCGAGGTTTCCTGCGTTCATAATGAGAACTACGATGGAAGCGATTACGTAGATAACACCCATAACCGGAACGAGCAGTCCTGTAACTTTTACAAGTCTCTTTGCTCCGCCCATGATGATGATACCGAACAGTACGGCAAGGATGATACCTATGATAGCAGGTGTGCTGCTGCCGTAGAAATCAAATGCTGCGAATGTTGACTGCAGATTGTATGAAGCCAGCATATTGTAACCAACAGCATATGTGAAGATGATCAGTATTGAGAAGATAACTCCCAGCCATCTTGCGTTAAGGGCCTGATGCATATAGAATGCCGGGCCGCCGTAGCTTGATCCGTCCGGATTCTTTTTCTTGTAGATCTGAGCCAGTGTGGATTCTACAAAAGCTGTCGCTCCACCGAGGATAGCTGTGATCCACATCCAGAAGATAGCTCCCGGACCTCCGAGTACGATAGCAGTACAAACACCGATGATGTTTCCTGTACCTACTCTGGATGCCGTCGAAACCATCAGGGCTCCGAATGAAGAAATACCGTTTTCTGTTTTTGGTTTTTCCGATACTACTCTGAAACATTCAGCAAAGAGTCTTCCCTGCATGAATTTTGTTCTGATCGTAAAGTAGATACCACCTGCGATCAGGAGTAGCGGAACGAACCAGGGCTGATATAAGACACCACTTATCGCATTTACTACACCATCTATAGCGTCCATTCTTTCCCCTCCTTTTGCAAATAATAACTTCCAAATAATAACCAATAAATTCGCCGCCGTTTAAAACAGCAGATAATTACGTGCTTATTGTACTATACTTTGTCTATTATGTCCAATTTTTGACAGTTGGGGCGCAAAAGCCCCGCGAAAGGCATACGAAAAAAATCACCGCAGGCAGGCAGCGACGGCTGGATTTCTACCGATTTGCTTTACGCACAAAAAAAGAAACAGCACCTGAGGAATCTTCGGCTGACCTGGTCTTTGCCCCCACACCTGCCTTGACCGGAGTTTCTCCGAGGACTTACTTCTAAACTGCGCCATGATCACTGCCGCCCTTGCGGATCAGCTTACGTGGGACCTTTTGCCCGCAGCTGGCCTGGCCTTTCAACCACAGACCCGAAGACTCTTCAGATACTGTTTCTGCAAATATGTAAATACCATTTTATTACCGGACTGTCAACCTGTTCTTCAATGACCATCAAATGAATTTGCGTAAAAAAATTAAAAATATGTAAATCTCTTTTCTTTTTTGGCTTTTTGCATATTTTTTGGCCTGTTTCAGGGGCTCCAGCCCCAAAATCCGGGGATAAATGCAAAAAACGATGTAATATTGAACATATTTCCTGGAAATATGTGTGTTTTTTTGCTTTCAACCCGCAAAAAATATGCAAATCCTGCTTC
>JAUMVF010000152.1 GCA_030530305.1 Bacillota bacterium | reverse complement strand
GTGCTGACGGCCTCCGGCTGCAAAACAGGGGACGAGACCGGCGCGGACGGCGTGGGTACGGGAGACGGCGCTTCGCTTTCCGGAGTCGGCTCCGGGGTGACCGCCGGGACGGAACCGGTGACGTCAGGGTCCATGGCCGTGACGGGGTCGTCCGCGGCGGGTGTGGAAAGGGTGTTCATCAGGTAATAGCCCGAAATTCCTATGGCGGCGATGCACAGGAACAGGATGAAGATGATGTTTTTCGCGATGCCCAGCTGTGAAACAGCCATGAATGCCGCCAGCGCGATGATGGCGATCTTCGTTATCAGAGCCAGCAGAGAATTGCCTGATTCGGATTCCGCGATAGCTGTGTATGCTTTGTTGGAGCAGATCCACGCAACCAGCACGATGATCACTGCGGCGAGCACGTTTGGCATGTACGCGATGACTGCTCTGCCTATCTCTGTGAGCACGTCTACCTGCAGCACGTTGATAGCGGCAACGATGAAGAATACGTCGATTACGATCTTCACGATAAGACCGATAAGTCTGGAAGCTGTGGTGACTCTCGTTCCGTCTTCCTTTTTCGGGAACAGACCTTCTGCTTTTCCGTCAAGACCTGTGCCTGCGAGAACGCTTACGAGCAGGCCTTCAACGATGTTAGCAAGGAATACTCCGAAGAGGATGATCACCAGCGCGGCGAATACGAGAGGTATGTATTCGAACAGCATGGAAACCATCTTTGTAGCCGGCTCGGATATAGCCTTCAGGTTCAGGACCTGTATAGCGGCTACTACGAATACCAGGAGTACGACTGCGTAAACCAGGTTCGCGATTATTCCCGAGAAAGTATGTCCGTTGTTTTCTTTTACCCCGCATTTTTCCTGCAGACTGTCCAGCTTAGTCTTTCCAAGTACGGTGAGAAGCAGCTGCTTCAACAGTCTCGCAAGGAATACACCGAAGACGATGATCACTACTGCCGCGATGATATTAGGCAGGAAATCAAGGAATTTCGTCGCCATATCCCTCAGCGGTTCAGATACGCTGGTAACTTTCAGGTGATCCAGCGCTCCCGGCAGGAACAGCAGGAACACAACAGCGAATGTGATGTTGCCCAGAATGCTCGCGATGGACTGTTTTGCTTCCGCCATTTCCGCAGCTTCATCCGGGTCTGCTTTTCTCGCCATGAATTTTTCCACGATCTTTCTTACTACAGCTCTTGCGATAGCAGCTGCGATAAGAGCGATCACCAGAAGGATCACGGCTTTGATAGTTGCAGAGAGACCGTTATAAAAATCGATCTTCTCTAAAAAATCCATTCTCATTTGAGTTAACACCTCCTGTTACGTTTTTATATGATTTCACGCAGCCCGGTAAAACGGTACGCGGGCCGCCGGTTTAAAGGCAGGTCTGTTATTCGGCCTCGTCGCCGGAACCTGTGATCTTGATGCTTTCGATTATTTCTTTGACGTCTTTGTCATCCAGTGAAATGGTCTTGTCGCCGTTTTTCAGGATAACGTTCACCTGTATTGACGCGTCGCCGTCTATAGCCTCAAGGACAGCGTATTCAAAATCCCCGTCGAACTGCTGGCCGGTGAAGCATTTCCATTCATAGTTGTCAAGTTTCAGAGGATCCTGATCCTTGACTTTTTCATAGAAAGATTTCATATCGTCGATGGATCCCATGGTTTTGTCATCAGAATACAGGATAGTGATCCCGTTGGATTTCAGGATATCTGTTGTTTCCTTGGCGTCCTTGTAGATGTATATGGAGTTGGGATCTTCGCTGTCTTCGTCTGACGCGGAATCCTCGTCAGAATCGCCGGTTGAAGAGTTGAACAGTTCCTCGGAAGTGAATACTTTCCACCCGTCAGGCACTGCGCAGCTTACGTTTCCGGCGTCATAAGTCTCGCCGGAGCCGCAGCCCGACATCACTATGCCCAGTGACATGAGCATGACGCATATAACTGACAGAAGCAATTTCTTTTTCATATTAAAGCCCTCCTTAACTGGTGGCAGGGGGTCCTGCCATATAACGCAAAAGACACGGCCGCAAAAACCATGTCGTTTAAGATTGTCCTATACAAATTTATCAATGGCATCTTTTAGCGCGTCGATCGCTTCCGGATCGCCTTCTTTTAAAGCGTCGATGATGCCGTGATCGATGTGGTCTGTAAGTATGAGCTTGCCTGTATTGTTCAGGGCGGAGATGACCGCGGAAAGCTGGATGAGCACTTCAGAGCAGTCTCTGCCGTTCTCTACCATTTTCGTTACAGACTGAAGATGTCCTGAAGCTTTGGCGAGCCTGTTCAGGACAGCCTTGGTATGCTCATGGGAATGTGTATGACCGTGGGCGTGATCGTGGTGAAGATCCTGGGGGCGCTGTTCAAGATCCCG
>JAUMVF010000036.1 GCA_030530305.1 Bacillota bacterium | reverse complement strand
TTTTCACATCTTCCGTAAATGCGTTGGCTGAGACTGCTATGACCGGTACGTCCGCTCTTCCGGGCTCTTCCATCTTTCTGATCATGTCTGTAGCCTCATAGCCTCCCATAACCGGCATCTGTATGTCCATGAGCACAAGATCATAATATCCCGGCTCGTTGTTTCTGATCTTATCAACTGCTTCACTGCCGTTTTTCGCAGTTTCCGCGATGAATCCGAGTTTTTCCACAAGCATCTCGATTATCATGCGGTTCACTTCCACATCGTCAGCTATAAGGACTCTTTTCCCGCTGAAGGATACCGTTCCATCGGTTCCGTTTTTCATGCCGCATTCAGGCGTTTTATCTGATATCTCAAATTCCAGAGTGATGGTGAACTCTGTACCTTTCCCGGGCGCGGTTTTTACGCTTATATCTCCGCCCATCTGGTCAACGATGCTTTTGGTTATGGCCATACCCAGACCCGTACCCTGTATCTCGCTGTCGGTAGACGTCCTTTCGCGCTCAAATGCATCAAATACTCTTTCCGCGAATTCCTGTGTCATACCAATCCCGGTATCGCTGACACTTATGGTATATCTTCCCCTGCCGTCATCTGTTTTCCCGTTCTGTGTGATCGACGCAGACACTTTTCCACCTTCAGGTGTGAATTTGTACGCATTACTTGTCAGATTCAGAAGCGCTCTGAAAAGTCTGTGGCAGTCACATACCACTACGCTGTCTTCCACATTGCACTCAACAGTAAAATCTATACTCCTGCTCTCCATCTGCTGGGAGAACATATCGATGAGCCGGTCTGTCATATCATTAAGATCCACAGCTGCCGGCTCAAGTTCCATCTTGCCGCTCTCTATCCTGCTCATCTCCAGAATATCGTTTATCAGAGAAAGAAGGAAACTACCCGATGATCCGATCTTTTCCATGTATTCTCGGAGTTCCTCTTCGGAGACATCCTTTTCCTTTGATATCTCAGCCAGTCCTATTATTGCGTTGAGCGGAGTCCTGATATCATGAGACATGTTTGAAAGGAAAACAGTCTTGGCTTTATTTGCCTGTTCAGCGGATTCAATGGCCGCTTTGAGTTTTTCTTCCTCTTCTATCCGCTTTGTTATTCTCTGCATCAGGAAAACCATGACCATAACAAAAATACTGCCTCCGAACATGATCGCGGCCATGACTATATCAGGCTTGCCGAAAACAGCAATAAAAACATAACCGATCAGAAACAGTATCAGCAAAACAATTGGCAGATAAAGAATTCTTCTCTCTTTTTCCCAGCTGCCCATAAGGCGAACGTGTCTTTCAAACCGGATATATGCCACTATATTGATGACCATCAGCGCGGCTCCGGCGTATATCATAGGATATGTAAGCATTCTTTCCTCCAGTCTGTTGAAAGTCTGCCGCGTGTATACTTACGTTTATTTTAACACAGAAAACCTGTTTTACAAACGATGCCCGTTCCGGCATGTATTTGATAAACTTCCCTGTTTAGTATACTATACAGAATAGACCGGGGAGGACAGATAATGAACAGATGCACGACGAAATATCCTATCGTCCTGATACACGGCATAGGATACAGTGATGAAGAAAATCCGGACTACTGGGGTCCCGTACCCGGCGCCCTCCGCGAAGAAGGCGCAAGGGTCTTTTTCGGATGCCAGAGCGCGGAAAGCCCTGTCGCTGAGAACGCCCGCCAGCTGCGTGAAAATATCGAAAATATCTGCAAAGAAGCGGAAACAGATAAGGTCAATCTCATCGCTCATTCAAAAGGCGGCATCGAAGCCCGCTATATGATCAGCGTCCTGGGAGGCGACCGGTTCACAGCTTCCCTGACTACGATAGCAACTCCCCACTGGGGCATCAGCGCTATCGATGATATGAAAACGAAAAAGCCCAGGCTTTTATCCGGGCTCTATTCCTTTTTCAGTCTCATAACGCGTATGGCAGGCGGGAAACCTCCAAAGGACGGTAAAGTCTACGACCAGATGTCCTCCGACTACATGAAGATATTCAACGAACTGGTGCCGGATTCACCGGGCGTATATTATCAGAGCTACGCCTGCAGAATGAAGACTCCTCTCACGGACCCGGCCTTTTCCCCCTTCGGCCGCATAGCTGAAAAAACCGAAGGCGCAAACGACGGTCTCGTTACAGTAGAATCGGCAAAATGGGGCGAGTTCAGAGGCGTCTACACAGGTCCCTCTGCCGGCGGCATATCCCATTCAATGGTCTGCGGCGACAGAAGACCCCTCTCATGGAAACGCAAAAACCTCGACGTATGCGAGTTCTATGTGGATATGGTGGCAAGACTGAAAAGTCTGGGATACTGATATGCCCGGCCGCGAAGCGGTGGAATACCGGCATCGGACCGCGAAGCAAAAGATACCAGCATCAGGGCCGCAGAACAAAAATATAAAAAACCTCCCGGCAGTCAAAGCCGGGAGGCTCTTTTTTTAAATCAGCTTATCAGTCTCTGAATGAAAGAACGTCTTCCACCGGTTTCTTTTCAGGACCTTCTCCTTCAGCAGCCGGCCATCCGAGAGCGATGAGTCCGGATACTGTCTGGTCGTCCGGAATATCCAGGATGTTCTTTACTACTGAGTCGTCATAGATTCCCATGATGACAGAGCCCAGCCCCATGGCAAATGCCGCCAGCTCAAGTGTGCCTGCGGAGATGCCTGCGTCAAATGACTGCCAGTGGCTGTCCTGCGGAGTCGTGGCTGTGCCGTCCTTTTCATATCCGGATATGCCTTTTACTACTGTCTCGACCATGAGAACCGGCGCTCTGGATATGGTCTTTGTGTTGTAAACAAATCCGAGAACTGCTTCTTCCGCTATTCTTTTCTTGAGCTCATCGTTTTTGACCGCGTAGTAGCGTACTTCCTGAACGTTCTTCCATGTCGGGGCGTTCTTTACTACTTCCATGAGCTTTACTATCGTATCATTGGTCACTTCCTTGTCTGCGAATTTTCTGCAGCTGTGACGTGTTGCGATGCATTGTAATGCGTCCATGAATATCCTCCTTTTGTTTTTTGCCGCACATATGTTATCGGGAAGCCGGCTATTTTACGTATTTGATCCTGTACTGTCCTGTAGCCTTCTTGGACTTGTGGATCTTCACGTAATATGTTCCTCTTTTAGCCTTGCCCCAGGTGGTGCTGTATGTGATAGTGTATGGCTTCCTTACTCCGTTGGAAAGCGTTACGGTGTCGATCTTCTTCTTTCCGCAGTATACGGTCATCTTAACTGTTCCTGATTTTACTCTTATCGTATCCACGCTTATCTTAGTCGTACGTTTCTTGGTAACCTTGAACTTGTACCACTGGTTGCCTGCCCTGTTGTTGCCTAAGAGAACAGTCTTCTTCCATGCGCCTTTTCTCTTCAGTTTTACAGCCTTACGCTTTTTGGTGTTCTTTCTTACAGGAGATTTTTGATCTTGTATCTTATACCGTAAGCATAGCAATTATCATACGTGCCTGAGCAGTTCGTCACTTTCAGATAATATGTAACGCCTCTCTTCACGCCGAAAACCACATAGCTCGTATCTGAACCCTGATAGTACCAGAGTTTATTCGAAGCTGTCTTTTTGCCCTTTGTAAGGAGCTGTACATATCCGGCGGATTTATCGTATCCGTACTCCTTCAGAGCCACTGTGATATATCCGGACTTTGTAGGTCTGATTTTGTATCTAACTGCCGAATCCTTAAAATCACCTTTGTATCCTGCCGAGATCATTGTCCTTCCGGCTTTGAGCAGCCTGTTGTTCTTATATGGTATTACGAACGGATTTACGGCCAGAGCCCCTGCAGTATCAGAACTTACAGCTATGACATACTGTTTTCCGGCAGTTACATCTACGCCGCACAGACGGTTGGTCTGCTCACCCGGTGAAAGGTAAGTGTCTGTGATTCCAAGGGTCGTTATCGCGCCTGTGCTGCTGTTATGTCTTCCTACCGCGACTTCCATAGCGCCTTCGTTCTCGTCATCGGAATACACGTTCATCCAGAGTTTGCCGGTGGTCTTGACACCAAGAGTCCAGTATTCCCATCTGTCAGAACCTAAGCCTTTTACACTCAGACCGGTCCATTTAAGCTCAGTGGAAGCGAAAGCCATTGTTTTGGCAATGATCGATCCTGTGGACTGTATTGTGGAGCCGCCCACGTCAGCGGGCGTTGCTTTGAATGCTTTACTCTCAAGCGCCTGCGGAGCTTCTGTCTGTACCGACGAAATAGCTTCCTTCTCTGCTTTGACCGCGCTCTTCTCTGCAGCCTGGCCTGCTGCTCCATCTTCCGCGAATACTGCGGAAGTAGTAAATGTCAGCGCCAGGATCGTGATTACCGCGATCAGTGTTCTGGTCATTTTTTTCATGATGTTGTACCTCTCTACTGAAACCGTTAACTTGTATATCTCTTCATTCCGCTGCGATAGCAGATCCCGTCAGGCTTTTGCCGGAGTATTCGGAACTGTTCCCTTCTTGCGGTAGAAGATGAAGTATGCGAATATCGCAAGTACAATAACTACGTATATGACCGCCGCATATGTTGGCAGACCCTGTCCTGCGAAGAAATCGAGGCAGCCCTTTACATATACGATCAGTATTATGATCGGCAGTATGAAGAGTATATATCCCTTTACATTCGGGAACTTCATTCCCTTGCCGAGGTTGACCTCTGCCAGGAAGTTCTCCCAGCCCCATCCGTACTTCTTTACGCAGAAGAGTACGAATACCAGTGAGCCCAGAGGCAGCAGGTTGTTGGAAACGATAAAGTCTTCCAGGTCCATGATGTTGGACTCAGGTCCGAACGGATGGAGTCCTGAAAGGACATTGAATCCGAGTACGCACGGCAGCGATCCTATTATTACCACGAACAGGTTGATGACAACCGCTTTCTTTCTCGACATGTTCCACAGATCCATACAGAATCCTATGATATTTTCGAATACCGCTATTACTGTGGACAGAGCCGCGAAGGAAAGGAATACGAAGAAGAGACTTCCCCATAACTGTCCTGCCGGCATTGCGTTGAAAATATTCGGAAGGCTGATGAATACCAGTCCCGGGCCTGCTCCCGGTTCAACTCCGAAAGCGAAACATGACGGGATAACGATGAGTCCGGCAACAAGCGCAACAAATGTATCCAGCGCCGTGATGCTTACCGCCTCACCGAACAGGGATCTGTCTTTGCCGATATAGCTTCCGAAGATCTCCATGGAACCGATTCCGACGCTCAGTGTGAAGAACGCCTGGCCCATAGCCGCGAAGCATACGTTTCCTATGCCGTTCTCGACCAGCGCGTGGAAATCAGGAACCAGATAGTATTTCAGACCTGCCATAGCTCCCGGAAGAGTTACAGCGCGGACAGCCATGACAACCATCAGTAGCAGCAGTGCGGTCATAAGTACTTTCGTAACTTTTTCCACGCCGCTTTTCAGTCCCAGCGCGCATACGCCGAATGAAATAACTATAGCGATCACGGTCCATGCGAACATGGTACCGCCTGATCCCAGCATTCCTCCGAAATTGCCTGCAACTGCGTCAGGATCCATGCCTGAAAGTTTGCCCGAAGCGATCTCATAGATATAGTAAAGCATCCAGCCTGCTACCATGGTATAGAAGAACATGAGCAGGTAGTTGCCTGCCAGAGCAAGCGGTCCGTAGTGGCTCCACTTTGTGCCCTTCGGCTGCAGGACTCCGAATGCTTTTCCTGCGCTTTTCATGGATCCGCGGCCTACCGCGAATTCAGCTGCCATAATAGGAATACCTAAAATCAGCAGGAATATCAGATAAATAAGAATAAATGCAGCGCCGCCGTTAGCTCCCGCAAGATAAGGGAACTTCCAGACGTTACCAATGCCTATGGCGCATCCTGCTGAAACGAGTATGAATCCGAGTCGTGACCCGAACCGTTCACGGTCATTCATAAAAATACACCTTCCTTAATACCAAATAATAACCAATAAATAAAAACAATCCTTCACAATAATATTACATTTTCAGCGACTATTTCTCAACTGTTTTCTTGTTATATACATTCTTATACGACCCATTTTTTATTTCGGACCACAAGCCTCTTTGTCGTGATATAATATACAAAACAGATATGTGGAGGTGTGTCATGGAAAACAGGCCAACAGCGAGAAGAAAATTTGTATCAGGTTCCGGTCCGTCATCGTCCGGAGGCGGCTTCGGCGGCGGCAGTTCGTCAGGCGGAGGCTTCGGCGGTTTCGGAGGCGGTAATTACAGCGGCGGAAACTATAGCGGAGGCAGTCCCTTTGGAGGCGGAAGCAGCGGCGGCCGCGGTTTCGGAGGCGGCGGTCTCATAAAGATCATCGTACTCATAGTGATGCTTCTGTTAGGAGGAGGCGGTGCTCTTTCACTGGACATGGGCAGTCTCTTCGGCGGCAGCGGACTAGACGGCATTCTCTCCGGCAGCAGCGAAAGCCAGGGATCCTGGGTATCTAACACCAACACCGGGCAGCTGAACACACGGGTAGCTAACGAAGCCCGCCCGAAATACACTGCGATAAAAGGCGGCGGCGAGGACGACGTCACCATAATGGTATACATGTGCGGAACCGACCTGGAGTCCCAGGCCGGCATGGCTACCTCGGATATAAATGAGATGCTCAACGCCGATGTTTCCGGCAACGTGAATCTCGTCATATACACAGGCGGCTGCAGAAACTGGAGAAATAACCAGATCAGCAGCTGGCACAATCAGATCTGGCAGGTAAGGAACGGCAAGTTCAAATGCCTTGACAAGAACGCCGGCTCGGGTTCGATGACTGACCCAAATACTCTTTCATCTTTCATAAAATGGGCGCATACGGCATTCCCAGCCAACAGGAACGAACTTATCCTCTGGGATCACGGCGGCGGTTCCCTGAGCGGTTTCGGATATGATGAAAAGAACGGCCGCGGCTCTATGAATCTCGCCGGAATAGACAAAGCTCTGACCAACGGCGGACTGAGATTCGACTTCGTCGGCTTCGACGCGTGCCTCATGGCCACGACAGAAACCGCGCTTATGCTGGATGAACACGCGGATTATCTCATCGGAAGCGAAGAGACCGAACCGGGGATCGGCTGGTATTACACCAACTGGCTCACCAAACTGTCTTCCAACACATCCATGGAAACTATACAGATCGGCAAGATCATTGCCGATGACTTTACAGAAAGATGCGCGGCCCAGTGCCCCGGTCAGCAGACCACTCTTTCGGTAGTCGACCTGTCGGAACTGTCCCAGACACTGCCGGAGGATCTTAAGGCATTTTCCGCCAAAGCGTCTGAGATGATAGAAGACGGCGACTATTCCGCGCTGGCCAACGCAAGAAGCAGCAGTAAGGAATTTGCCCGCAGCTCACGCATCGACCAGATCGACACTGTGCATTTTGCTAAACTCACGGATATGTCTGCCGGAAGCGATATGGCCGACACCATCCTGGAGGCAATAAAGTACAACAGGACTTCAGGCAACGTAACCAACGCCTACGGTCTTTCCATATACTTCCCGTACAAGAATATAGGCAAGGTCGACAGCGCTTCAAAGACATATGACGAGATCGGAATGGACTCAGAATACACCGACTGTATCAAGAGATTTGCTCAGATACAGGTGACCGGTCAGGCAGCGGCAGGCGGTTCCCACTCGCCTTTCTCATCACTGTTCGGCGGAACAAACAACTACAATTACGGCGGATATGACAACTACGGCGGTTACAGCAGCGGCTCTATTACAGACCTGATAGGCTCACTCCTTGGCGGGCGCGGCATAAATGACGCCAATATCAATGAACTTGATAAGGGGAATACTAAGTTTTTGAGCGAAGATCTTCTCAGCGCGAAGACCGTCGCGAAGAATATAACAAAAGACAGGATAGAAGAAGGAGACCTGGACTGGAAGACCAATTCATACGGAGAGAAAGTGATCAGCCTGACAGAAGGTCAGTGGAAAAACATCACCACCGTGGACATGAACATGTTCTACGACAACGGCAGCGGCTATGTGGATTTCGGTCTTGATAACGTCTATGATTTCGACGACGAAGGGAATATGCTCCCTGAAAACGACGGGACCTGGATCGCCCTTGACCGGCAGCCTGTGACCTACTACCACGACGAGACTCTTGAGCTGGGCAGCGGCATGTATCAGATAACCGGCCACGTACCTGTGCTCCTTAACGGGGACAGAGCCGACCTGATCCTGGTATTTGACAATAACAACGAAAAAGGACAGATCTCGGGAGTCCGCTACACTTACGACGAGGACGTGACAGAAACTACCGCAAAGACTCTTACTGCCCTTGAAAGCGGAGACAAGATACGCTTCCTGTATGACTACTACACATACTCCGGCAAACACAAGACTGACGTGCCTATGGGAGACACTCTCACAGTAAGTTTCCCTGACGCAATCGACATCAGCAACGTGAGCGTCGGAAGCGGCAAGTCAAAAGTCACCTACAAGTTCACAGATGTGTTTGGAGAAGAGTACTGGACGGAAGAACTGTAGGAATATCTTTTCAGGTTTAATGAAAAACCGCATATGACAAAAGATGGCAAGAAAGAGGTGTCTCAGTGGGTACTATTATTGATTCTTGGATCAAACGTTATTACGCTCGAAAAAAACAACAGTATAAAGGATCCTGGCAGGAGTCGTATTATTCATACCTTGAAAACTATTCCATTGGCGAAGAGTGGTACAGTAAGAGAAAGGCATTCTGCAAGCGATTCCTCGAAAACAACAAATACGGTGTTATCAGAAACCGTTTTATGCAGCACTTTTACTATCATAAATTCCGTTTCCAAATGGTTTTTTACGGGGTCCGTGTGAAAGAGTTCTTTACTTTTGGCTATTACTCAAAGCCTCTTAAGGCGGCTAGTCAGGCTATGACTAAAACGCGTATATTCTGGCTGGATCAATATCTAAACGATCCAGCACAAATGAAATGGGTTGGAGACAAAGCGGTCTTTGCGGAGTTTATCGGAGATGAACTATTTGGACGTAAATGGATCAAAGGGCCTGTCAGTTTTGAAGATTTCCTATCTACGTTTGAAAACTGCAGCAGAATAATAGTTAAACCCCTCAGCAAATATGGAGGAAGAGGTATCCAATCATACACTCTGGATAAGGGCCTCGAAACTGTTTATGGAGAAATAATTAAAAAATACGACGATGAATTCATAGCCGAGGAATATGTAAATCAAAAGGGTTTCATGCATGATCTTAATCCATCTTCCTTAAATACCATCAGAGTCATAACTGTAAGAATACCCAATACCGGAAACGTACACATCATGGATTCTTACGCGCGAGTCGGTGTCCCCGGTACTTTTGTTGATAATTACAGTTCTGGTGGAGTAACCTATGACCTGGATCTCAAAACAGGAACGATTGGAAGCGGGCGCAACAAGACGGGGGGTTTTAACACCGTTCTTAAAAACCATCCAGGCACAAACAAATCTTATTCTGGATTGGTAATCCCTCATTGGAATAAAATACTTGATACATGCAAGCATGCTCATACTCTGATCCCAGCCGGGTTGGATTTTATCGGATGGGATGTTTGTCTTTCAGAAGATAAGGTCACTTTTGTTGAGGCAAACACGCTTCCCGGCTTTGGACGAATCTATAAAGAAATGAGTGATACAAGATGGGCAACAATAGAAGGATTACTAAACGGTGACATATCGTAAATCTGCCATACGTCATTTTGTTTTCTATTTGCTCTGCAGCCAGGTCTGATCCTCACTTCCAGGCTCAGTCTCTACTTGCGGGAGTGTTGCTGCTGCCCTTGCCTGCGTTGAGTATGAAAAGCGTACTCAAAATCAATACGAAACCAATAAGATCCATATATGTGAAATCTGTCTTCAGCCAGAGGGCTGACATCAAAGTCGCCGTGACAGGTTCTGAACTTGCGAAAAGACTGGATCTGGTGGGCCCCACTCTTTTGATGGCCTGGGCGTAAAAGAGATACGCCGCAACAGAGCCGACGATAACTATAAAAAACATGGAAAACCAGACCGCGCCGTCCCATTGAACATTGAAGTGCCAGGGCCGGGCTATAGCCATCATCGCTGCGCCTCCGAAGGGGAATGCCCAGGCGATGACCACGGTGGTCGGGTATTTTTTATAAAGTCTTTCCGGCAGAACGGTGTTTACGCTCATGAAAACAGCCAGCATCATGCCCCAGAAAAGACCTTTGGGCGTCATGGCCAATGAGCCGATGTCGCAGTGGGTCGAGATGAGAAAAACGCCCGCCACCGCCAGCACAATAGACAGCACCTCTGCTTTCTTCGGTGCCGCTTTTGTGCGCAGGCATACGTACACGATTATCATCACCGGCGCCAGGTACTGGAGTACTGTAGCCGTTCCCGCATTGGACGTCTGCACAGCGTAAAAAGAACTGAGCTGGAACATCATCGTGCCCGCTATGCCGCATATGATGGCCTGAATGAAATCTCTTTTGTTATGAAAAAGAGCCATAAGGCTCTCTCTGTTGGTGAGGAAGGCGAAGATCCAGAGAAGCACGCCGGCGATACTCAGCCGTATCGCAACGATCCAGAGGGGATGTACGTCTCTGGTCTCAAAGAGGAATTGCCCGAAAACTGATGACACTCCCCAGCATATTCCTGTCATTGCCCCGCAAATACTGCCGAATACCGTGCCTGCCTTCACTGTAATGATCCTTTCCCGTTACCGGTTCTCACAGCGCCGAAGAAGATCCGGATCTGTTTCCGTTTACCCGGATCACTCGAATTCTATCGTTCCCGGCGGTTTCCCGGTGCAGTCGTACATTACGCGGTTCACGTGATCCACTTCATTTACGATCCTGCTTGTCACCTTGCT
Organism: Bacillota bacterium; assembly: GCA_030530305.1. Taxonomy (GTDB): domain Bacteria; phylum Bacillota; class Clostridia; order Peptostreptococcales; family Anaerovoracaceae; genus RGIG7111. The sequence continues at coordinate 3,804 of JAUMVF010000036.1, read as the reverse complement.
GAGAACTTCCCATGGAAGCTGCGCAGCCTCGGCTGTCATAAAGTCTGACGTCTCAACCGCTCTCAGGGCTATAGCGTAATCGTATGTCCTGAAGTCGCCCATTACGCCGACTGATCTCATGTTGGTCAGAGCTGCGAAATACTGACCCAGAGTTCTGTAATATTTGCCATCGTCGTATTTCTCAACTTCTTCCCTGTAGATTGCGTCAGCGTCCTGAACGATTTTTACTTTTTCTTCGGTAACATCGCCGATGATACGTATGGCAAGACCCGGTCCCGGGAAGGGCTGTCTGAATACCAGATGCTCCGGTATACCCAGTTCAAGTCCTGACTTTCTTACCTCATCCTTGAACAGCATTCTGAGAGGCTCTATGATCTCTTTGAAATCAACGTGATCCGGAAGTCCGCCCACATTGTGGTGGGACTTGATCACCGCGCTGTCTCCCAGTCCGCTTTCTATAACGTCCGGATAGATGGTTCCCTGTACCAGAAAGTCCACCGCTCCGATTTTTTTCGCTTCTTCTTCAAATACGCGGATGAATTCTTCGCCGATTATCTTTCTTTTCTTTTCCGGCTCGGAAACACCGGCCAGTTTGTCGTAGAATCTCTGCTGTGCGTTGACTCTGATGAAGTTCAGGTCATAAGGTCCTTCCGGCCCGAATACTGCCTCAACTTCGTCGCCTTCGTTCTTTCTGAGAAGGCCGTGGTCTACGAATACGCAGGTCAGCTGTTTGCCGACTGCTTTTGAAAGCATTACAGCGGCAACTGAAGAATCCACGCCACCGCTTAAGGCGCAGAGCACTTTGCCGTCGCCTACCTGCTTGCGGATATTCTTTACTGTATCTTCAACAAAGGATCCCATCTCCCAGTCTCCGGAGCATCCGCACACGTCTCTCACAAAAGTGCGGAGCATCTTCATTCCCTCGCGGGTATGCATTACTTCCGGATGGAACTGGACCGCGTAAAAACCTCTGCTCTCATCCTCCATGGCTGCTACCGGGCACACCGGCGTGCTTGCCGTTACTTTGAATCCCGCGGGAGGCTCTGCTATATAGTCTGTGTGGCTCATCCAGGCTACGGTTTTTTCGGACACGTCCCCGAAAAGTCTTCCGCTTTTGTCGATGTCCACTTCGGTATGGCCATATTCACTGGTGGCAGCGCTCTCTACTTTGCCGCCCAGGCCGTGGGCCATGAGCTGCGCTCCGTAGCATATGCCAAGTGTAGGCACTCCCAGTTCAAAAAGCCTTTCGTCATAGGGAAGCGCCGCTTCGCCGTACACGCTGTTGGGGCCTCCTGTGAAAATGATGCCCTTGGGCTCTTTTGCCTTTATCTCTTCGATGCTCAAAGTATAGGGATGTACCTCCGCGTACACATTGCATTCCCTTACCCTTCTCGCGATCAGCTGATTGTACTGTCCTCCGAAATCGAGGACCAGTATGGTTTCGTGCTTCATTGTCGTTCCTTTCGTTTATGCTGCAATCAAAAGTCCGGCCGGGCCTGACGCCTTTCGCGCCCCGCGGCCGGATGTTTTATTTATGGTCTGTTTCCTGTATTGCCCGTAGTTTCCTTGAGCATTACGTCGTGGGCTCCGCCTTCCACGATACTTGTGGCGGAAACCAGTGTCAGTTTGGCATTCTCTTTCAGCTCTTTCAGGCTCAGGACGCCGCAGTTGCACATGGTTGATTTTACCTTGTTCAGTGACTGATTGACGTTGTCGCTAAGATGGCCTGCGTACGGAACATATGAGTCAACGCCTTCTTCAAATGACAGCTTTTTGTCGCCGCCCATGTCGTAGCGCTGCCAGTTCCTTGCGCGGTTGGAACCTTCGCCCCAGTACTCTTTCACGTAGTTGCCGTTGATATTCAGCTTGGCGCCCGGGCTCTCGTCAAATCTGGCAAAATATCTTCCCAGCATGAGGAAGTCCGCTCCCATGGCGAGTGCAAGTGTCATGTGATAGTCGTATACGATACCGCCGTCGGAACAGATAGGCACGTATATTCCTGTCTTTTCAAAATATTCGTCTCTTGCCTGGGCAACGTCCATTACGGCGCTTGCCTGTCCGCGGCCTATGCCCTTCTGCTCACGTGTGATGCAGATGCTTCCGCCGCCTATACCTATCTTTACGAAGTCCGCGCCCGCTTCCGCGAGATAATTGAAGCCTTCCTTGTCAACTACGTTGCCGGCTCCGATCTTAACGGAATCCCCGTATTTTTTCCTTACAAAATCAAGAGTGTCTTTCTGCCATTCGGTGAATCCCTCGCTTGAATCTATGCAGAGCACGTCCGCCCCCGCGTCGACCAGCGCCGGGATCCTTTCCGCAAAATCTCTCGTATTGACTCCGGCTCCTACCATGTACCGTTTGTCATCATCCAGGATCTCGTTGGGGTTCGCTTTATGTGTATCGTAGTCTTTCCTGAATACGAAATAGAGGAGCTTCTGGTTTTTGTCTATTACCGGAAGAGCGTTGAGCTTGTTGTCCCACAGCATGTCGTTACACTCTGAAAGGGATGCTCCCTCATCGGCATAGATGAGTTTTTCATAAGGAGTCATGAACTCCGACACCTTAGTGTCCATCGACATCCTGCTCACGCGGTAGTCTCTGCTGGTAACAAGACCCAGAAGTTTTCCCTCGGCAGTTCCGTCTTCCGTAACGGCTGTAGTGGAATGGCCCGTTCTCTCTTTCAGCTCAAGAATATCCTTAAGCGTCTGATCCGGTCTGATGTTGGTGTTGCTTGTTACGAATCCGGCTTTATGGCTTTTTACCTTCTTTACCATCGCCGCCTGATTCTCGATAGTCTGTGATCCGTAGATGAACGATATTCCGCCTTCCTTGGCAAGCGCGATCGCCATGGTATCGTCGGAAACAGCCTGCATGACTGCCGAAACCAGAGGTATGTTCATCTTGATCGCCGGCTCTTCGCCTTTCCTGTACTTGACTACCGGACATTCCAGACTCACGTTCTCAACTTTACAGTCCTTTGACGAATATCCGGGTACCAGCAGGTACTCATTGAATGTTCTTGACGGTTCTTTGAAATAATCTGCCATTTGCTCCTCCTTGCCTTCCCATATCCAAACGCGCCAGGCTATATGTTCTGTTCCTGTTTTGCTTCCCGGTCTGCTTACGGTCAGCTTCCCGTTCCGCATCTGTTCTGCTTCCCGCCTGACACAACTTTTTTACTTGCTTTATTAACTAATTATTTTATCTTAATTGCGCTGTTTTTACAATGTGGGTTGGCGCATTTCTTCACTTCCGGACCGCTTTTTATATCAGAAAACTACTTGGGAGTGAAACCGAACAAGTTTTGTCACTAATTTTTTTAATTCCACTATTTGTGACAAATTTCCAACGTTTTTCGAGGGTATTTCTTTTTATTTTTCCCGATTTCCATTTTTTCGCCAAAAACAACCGGTTTAAACCGTTATCTTTTGTCACTAATCCGCATTATTTGAAATTAGTGACAAATTTTCAACGACTATGTGGGAAAATCCTGGTTCGCGGAAATCGCCGCTCCCACGAACCTGATCTCAAAAGTGTTGAATATTTAACCATAATTTCATATATACAGAAAATGGTTAAAAGTTGTGGGCTTTAGGGCCCTTGATCTGGTCTTTCATCCAAAACCTACACTCCCCCGCAAAAAAGAAGGCGTGCAACTGTTGAAAATTTAACCATAATTTCATATATACGAAAAATGGTTAAAAGTTGTGGATTTGAGAAATCACCGGATTGATTCCCGAGCTTGCAGACATAAAAACACAGCCACGCGTCGAACGCGTGGTTGTTCATATGTGGGTAAAACCC
>JAUMVF010000035.1 GCA_030530305.1 Bacillota bacterium | reverse complement strand
GGTTGCTGAATTCTACATCGTATCCGCTTACGCTGTGCTCCTCGCCGTCATAATCTGTTGTGTTGTTATGACCTGTGATAGTTACCGTCACATTTATCGGGCTGATAGTCTGATAGCCATCTATTACAACGAACTCAACATCTGTGAAGCTGGGGTTCGTATTCTCGAACTGATCTTCTGCAAGACCCATATCAGTCTTACCAGCATCAGTTCTCTTAGCTTCCGCGGTTCCGCTGAATGTGAAGTCGTCCTCAGTGTAGACCGGGTTGCTGATCTGAACGTCATAACCGCTTACGCTGTGTTCTTCACCGTCATAAGCCGTCGTATTATTATGACCGGTTATAGTAACTACGACTTTATCAGGCTCAGTTATTCGCTGATATCCGTCTGTTACTTCGAATGTCACATTGAAGTTCTCGTTCATATTCTCGAACTGGTCTGAGTCAAGCTGCATGTGAGTGGTTCCAACATCTGTCCTTGCGGCTTCCGCAGTTCCCGAGAATGTGAAGTCGGCTTCAGTGTACAGCGGGTTGCTGATCTGAACGTCATAGCCGCTTACGCTGTGCTCTTCGCTATCGTACTTAGTTGTGTTGTTATGACCTGTAATAGTCACCGTCACATCGATCGGGTTGATGGTCTGATATCCGTCTATTACTTCGAATGTCACATTGAAGTTCTCATTCGTGTTAGTAAACTGACCTTCTAAGAGTCCCATGTCGGTGGTTCCGGCATCAGTTCTCTTAGCTTCCGCGGTTCCGCTGAATGTGAAGTCGTCTTCGGTATAGAGCGGATCACTGATCTGGACATCGTAACCACTAACGCCGTGTTCCTCACCGTCATAATCCGTAGTGTTGTTATCACCAGTTATGGTCACCGTCACATCGGTCGGATCTATTTTGAGTTTGCCTGCAATAGTCTCTATATCATACTTTTTAGTTACGTCTTTTCCGTTACGGGTGATCTTTATAACTGCATCTTCGAATGAGCCGTTATTATATGTCCCTGCGTTTGTGCCCTTTGAAGGAGCATATCCGCTGATCGTCAGTTCATCGCCGTCTTCGAGACCTTCGATCTTATACTCGTCAGTATCGATGTCACTGCCGGTTCCTGTAACAGATTCCGGAGCACCGTATCCTGACTGTTCTGCTCCGTTATACGTCGTAGTCTTATCCTTGATTGTTATTTTCAGTTTTTTGCACCATACCGCGTACAGTTCCTGATAAGGAGCTGCTTCGTCTGCGGCGATATACTCGGCTGTAATGTCGGTTCCTTTTTCGGTAAACTTCTCACCATCCCATTCCAGCCAAAGTTCAGCGTCATCGTCTTCGCTGAAAGCACTCTTATTGATCGTGCCATCATCATTGAGCGGTTCCTTGTCAGTAAAGCCTTCTCTCGCCCAGCCGAGGAATTTGTAACCCTCTCTGGTGAATGTATCTGCCGGACGTATATCAATGCTTTCATTTACCTTAAGGCTCTTACCCGCTTCCGGATCAAGCACGAACCCATCGTCACCGCCGGTTCCGCCATTGGCGTACCAAATGATATGAGTCTGTGTAGGTGCTTCTCTATCACCATATTCAGCGCGAAGCTTAACAGTATATGTCGCTTCTCCGATCTTGGTATGCACGTCGTCCGGAGGTGTCAGGCTGTTAGGATCGGTCGGTGCAACTTCATCGTCTTCGTTCTTCGGATTGACCCATTTTGTAATATATGGTTCCGCATTCGAAAGAAGTACTGTGTAATCCTCACTTGGTAATATGTGTGTATCAGTGTCTGTATATTCCTTAGCATCCGGGTCCCATGTCTGCAGTACCCAATACAGGAAGTACTTATCATCATCATTCGGCGTAGAAGCTGCTCCTCCAACTGCCTCAGCCTTGTCAACATACAGATGTTCATCTGTACGTGTTGAAGGATGAGCATCTCCAGGGAAGTAACCATCTTCTGCGTCGTAAACTACAGTGATGCCGTTTGAACCGTCAGTAACAGAGCGCCACTTCGCATAGAGATCCAGTTTCTTTGTGATCCAGAAACGCTCCTTGCCGCCGTCGCCGGTGAGATCAGAGTTCCACGGACCAGCATGTGTACTATCTCCGGAAACATTGCCCCATTTGTTCATCTTATCTGTAAAATCGGTTTCCTTATTGTAAGCAGGAGTTGAAGGTACTGTTTCTTCATTCAGTACAAATGCCTTACTGTTGAATCCTCTCTTACATGCTTTATCCCAATACCATCCCGCGAATTCATATCCGGTACGGACTCCTGTAGGTGTGCTTACTTTGCCGCCAAATGAAACACGGAAGGTCATCGCTACATTGTCATCGCCCCATTCAAGCGTAGGATCTGTTCCTGCATTTGGATGTAAGAAAACTCTGTACTGGATCTCACGCCATTTCGCATAGACTGTGATACCGCCGATTGGCATAGTTCCAAATTCATATTTTGTGGTACATGCCTTGTCTGCGTACCAGCCTTCGAAGACATATCCCGCCTCACCTTCCGGCAAATCGGGAACATAGTTCTTGACACCGGTAGGAATCGTTGCGCCATAAGCGATATCTGCGCTCTGTGACAGTTCATTATCGGTTTTTACTTTTACCGTGCTCCCATTTCCGTCTATGTAAAGACCGTCCATATAATTGACTTTATACTTCAGGCGTTTGTAACGAAAGTCTACATTATATATCCTGTTTTGAGGCGTTCCTGTCTCATAACGGTCAGACCGACCGACGTATTCAAAGCCTTCAAACTGCGGTGGGCTCTGCTGTGTAACATTTGTATTACTTGATCTTGCTACAACGATGTGATCCTCTTCATACGATCCACCCTCTGGAGTCTCAAAACAAATATGGTAATTCCATGTGTTGTAACTGTTGAAACGAACAATCAGGTAATTCCCATTTACGTCGTCCGTTGCTCCAAGTATCTTATCATCCAGAACCGTAATGGTTCCTTTGACAGTATCCCTACCATCACCCCAACCATTATCATTAGGCCCATTGCCCTTCAGGGCCGCTCCGTTCATCATGATAAAGCTAACAGGCTGTCTGTTGTTCGCTGGACCAGTTATCTGTTCATATGTTGGCCACTTGGAACTGATGTCCTCTCCATAATAAGCACTGAGAACAAAGTAATAACCGTAATATCCACCAATCGTGGATTCAGTTTTCGTCAATCCATATGTGGTCGTTGGCATATTACCCTGACTCGTGTTTTCATACCAGGTTGCTATACCCCATACATTTCGTCCTGCATTTGAATTCTGTGCATAAGAATAACTGTTGTTACCATTTCCCTGCTGCCTGTAAAGATAGAACCTAAGGTTATACTTAATACGGTCATAATATATATTGAGGACCGCATCTCCTTCGGCAGTGATTATTACGTCCTCTGCCGGTGCTTTTGCGCAGAATCCGGTATAGTGATAATTCTCACCATCGATTTTCGCATAATCTTCAGCGCCGTTATTAACGATCTCGTAAGGAATGGCTTCGCCAACCTCTCCTCCTTCAACAACGGCCGATGCTTTCAGGTCATAATCTGTGTCCGGATCCAATGTCTCTTTGCCGATGCTCTTGGAGTTCTGTGTCCAGAAAATCACAGTGTATTTTGCACTTGTATTAGCTGACCACTTAGCATAGATCGTTGTGTGGTCAGAAATCGTTCCGCCAAATTCAAATGGCGTAGTTAAATTAATATTACCTTCGTCATCTTCTGTTCCGTTATACCATCCGTCAAATGTATACCCGAAACGTTTCATGTCCTCATCAGGACAAGGCTTATATGTCGTTTCTCCAGTCTCGAGGAATATAGGCGCGTTGTATGTTGCGCCCTTGCCGTTTTCGTTAAAGATCAGAAAACGCCCTTCCGGAGCATTAACGGAAAAGACAACATCTCCTTTTATTGTGATTTCTTCATCGTTCTCATAGAGGGTTCCTTTGCCTTCATGCGCGTCCGGATCATACCCTTCGATATTGCTGCCGCCTTCATCAACGTACCATCCTTCAAAATGATGGTCGTTGTCTTCCGCTTCATAGTTCATATTGACCGTATAGGAATGGGATGTCGCTGGCGAATCAGCACGGAACTTAACTACATCTAAACCAAGAGAGGTTCCGTGTGTATCCAGATACGATACATTGAACTGCTTGAAAAGCATTGCATAAATGTCGAGAACATCCCCGTCATTATATGATTTATTCAGTTCTTCTCTGACGATATCGCGAACACCGTCGATGGTATTTGACTCGGTCTCGGCGTCATAATCTTCTTCTGTGGTCCATCCGCCAAAGACCATTCCACTGACATCACCGGCGCCGGGATCATAGATAAGTGTGTCTATTACATCCGGGTCAAGATCTGCTTTCTTTACTTTGATCGTAACAGTCTCATCGTCTGCCTGATGGAACACTACGCTGAGTCTGGCGTTTTCGCCTGTTTCTACTACCACGTATACCGAGAACTCATCCGATTTGAATGTTGCTTTGGCTTTATCCGGATTCACTCTGGAATCGGCAACATCTTCGGCGTTCCCGTCATCCTTGATATGAACGATCGATGCATTGTCCAGATCTTTGAAGGTTTTGGACTCAAAAGTGACCGAAACGTCTTTCTTCGGTTCGATCTCTTTTCCTTTCTCATTGTAGAAAGTGATATCGACTGCCTTTACGACTTTGGCGTCATCTATCAGTTTATTGACTGAGTCTTTCACTTCAGACTTCGCTACCGCCTCCACGCTGACAGATACTCCTTCCGGGAGCGCGCCTTCAGGTGCGTTGATTCTGACTGTCATTCCGGAAAGCGTTTTCTCAAAGTCAGCTGCAGGATAAGCTTCTTCCTGCTCATCCTTTTCACCGGAATCCTGACTTTCACTGTCAGAAGTGTCAGCTGCAGTCTCAGAATTGTCAGTATCCTTTTCCTTATTCTGATCCTGGCTGGAAGAATCTTTGCTTTCATCTGCAGCGCTTTCGTTTTCTGCAGGTTCTGCAACTTCACTGTCTTCCTCATCAGATACTGCCTGACTGTCATCCTGGCCAGCCTGGTCTTTCTGCTCGTTCTGTTCCGGCTGAACAGCTGTGCCCTGATCATCTGCAGACTGTTCAACTGTCGTTTGCGAAGTATCTTTCACCGTTTCGACATCCTCTGCGAATATCGTAGAGAAGTTCGGTATCATCGTGAGTGCTATGAGCGCCGATAATACATACGCGAATACTTTCGTTTTGATGCTTCTCATTGTTACACTTTCTCCTTGTTTCAATTTATATTTACAATGGGTTTTTTTCGTGGTTAACTATGTCTACCCTATATGACTTCACTGGTAGAGTTGCAGGTCCACTTTTTGAAAAAAATTTTTTCACATTTTTATGGGGAATCCCGCTACCACTCTAATCTTAATAGTTATATCGCAAATCGTTGATTTTTCATCATTATTTCTGTGTTTTTTCTCCACAACATTTATACATAATCGTCGAATTGTATAACCCCTGTTCCTCTATTCATATATTTCTGTTTAAATGCGCTGACGTCATGACGGGATCTTAAACCCAGGCGCCTGTTTTTTTAATGTTTACAAATCAAAAAAGAACTCTTTCGCATGTCGAAAAAGTTCTTTTATTTCAGATATTCACATCCGACGGTGATCCTGCCCGTCAGTAGAATTCATACCCGTTTCTGCCGCGCTCTTTTACTTTGTAGAGAGCCTTATCCGCGTCGTTATATATATCTCCTTCCGGATTCTCCCGGTCACCGAAGGCAACGCCTATACTTAGCGATACCGGTGGCAGATCATCGTCAGGATTGTTGAGCTGATAATTGATACCTTCAAGTTTCTCGCTTACAAGGCCTCTCAGACCGCTGTTCACGTGCACCATAATGATCACGAACTCATCCCCGCCGATCCTGCATATGGAGTCCTCTGAACGGAACGCCTTCACAAGCAGTCCCGCCACTTTCTGAAGTATTTTGTCTCCTACTGCGTGACCGTGCGTGTCGTTGATAGTCTTGAAATAGTCCACATCGGCAAGGATAATGCACAGGTCTTCTTCATCGTGCTCTTTGCGGATAGCATTGAAGGCGCTTCTGTTGTATACGCCTGTGAGAATATCGTGGGAAGCGTCATATGACAGTTTCTCTTTGCTCCTGTTAGTCTCATCCAGTATGACGTTATACGCGCCGGCAAGATACCTGATCTCCCTGGCGCCTTCTGACGGCATGTGTTCGTTATTTTCAATCTGCGCGACACAGCGCTTTATCGGGTTTATTACGTTGCGCGCGTAGAAGTACACGATCATCAGGCAAGTCAGTATGAGCAGCGCTATGAGCACGAACTGCATGCGGAAAAAATCGGTAAGCCGTTCCGATGTTTTATCCACTTTATCTTCAGTCTTTTCAAGTATGCTGGTCATACTGTTGTCTACGTTGTTGTTGATGGTGGTCTTGTATTTTTTGTAGTTGTAGTCAAAAAGCAGATCCCTCGCCTTGTCGTTCTTTTCGCTGTCGGAAAGCGCCTGATCTTTTGCTGAAAGTTTATATTCTCTGATCTCTTCAGGGATATCCGCCGGATTCAGGTGCTCCGCTTCCGCTCTGAGCTTCATGGCTCTGTATTCTGTTTTCATCAGGCTGGAGGAATTCTTCATGGCCTTCTGCAGGTACTTGTATGTCTTGGTGCCTTCATAGGTTTCCTTTATTGTCTCAAGAGCATGGTCCCGCCTTTTTGTTGTGTTGGCCTCCGTAAAGTAGTTGTCCATGTACTCCCGGTCGCCTGTGATCACAAACAGTCTGACCTGGTCTGTCAGATAATCTGACCCCATTTTCATATCCGAAGCGCTTTTCTGACAGACGATATAGAGATCGTTTGCCTCTCTTACCTCTGTATACGCATAGTTGGTCCTTACAGAGATAAAGATAAGCAGCGCGGAAATGATGACTATGACTGCGATGAATATCGCATTCAGAGACCTCAGACCCATCCCTTTCTGCTCCGGCTGTCCTTCCGGACGCGGCATATCCGTTTTGGTTTCAATCATCTTTACCGTTTTCCTCCACTTCGCCCGATTTGAAAACCTCAAGATCCTCAAGGAGCTTAAGCTCCTCCTTCCTCATTTTCCGTCTTTTTATGAAAAATACTATTACGACCGCAGCGATGAGCACGATCGGTATTATGTCCCACAGACAAAATCCAAGTTTTGCATGATCCAGCAAATCATTCATTTTCCTCATCCTCCTGCGTGTCGTTCATATAGTTTCCCGTATCATATTCTGTGCCTTCATGGTCGAACCGGTCTCTGAGCTCTTTCCTGTATTTCCTCCTGGTTCTGCTCTGGAGCACGGCAAAAATGCCCATTACCAGCAGGGCCAGAGCTATGAATATGATCTCAAGGATATTATAAGTCATTTTCGCTTCTCTTTCTTCTCATCCTGTAACGTTTATTTTACCGCCGCATGGCCTGAGCCTCTTCATCAGCCAGCTTCTGCCGCAGCGAAAAAAGGCGTTTCTGATATCTGTGGAAATAGATCACATATATCAGAACTGCCGCAAGGAGTATGCCTCCCAGTACCGCGTGCACCGCGAAGTTATTATCTGACGGTCCTGATGCCAGCGGCACGCTCTGGTCCATCACCATAGCCTCGTCATCAACTATGGTAATTGTCAGATCCTCGCTGTTCTTTACGTCTATGCTGTTTTCCTGCGCGGCATAAATAATGTCCCCCGCGATAAGCGAAGCATACAGGCATATCAGCACTGCTGCCAGTATCACCACTGCGTTTATTCTTCTGCCGCTTTGTGTTTTACTCATTGTTATCCCTCCGAAAATTCTGATGCCTATAAATAAATGACTTCACTTTCCGGTCAAAAGGTCCACTCATATTCCGTCTGCATCTTTCTTTTCTTCAGTGTTTATTGTTTCGTTATCCTCAGATGAAGTGTGTTCCCTGTCATATCCGGGATATACACGTCCCAGTCAGTCTGCGGATAATCAAATACTATCTCACCTTTGCTCCCTTTATATGAAACGGGCTTCACGGTCTTCCCCGCGCTGTCCACCGCGTATATCTCGCTGTAGTTGATCCCGCTGTCTTCGTCTTTTACATAAAGCTTCAGCTTTCCGCCTTCGGATACACTGGAGAGCACTACAGGAGCATTCTCATCTATTCCCTTGACACTCACTGTTTTTTTCGTCTTCTGCGCGTTGAACAGTGACACTTCCAGTTCCAGACTGCCGTTTCTGGTAGGCTCCACAGTAAATGTATGTGAGTCAGCCTCATATACAGGTATGGGATCGCCGTCCAGACGGGCTGTTACATAGCCAACCGGGAGCACGTTGTCCACACTGACGGAATAAACCGGCAGGTTCCTCTCTCCCGTATCAGCCTCCGAAACCTTGTAGTCCGGAGAGATGAATAAGAACGGGAGCATCAGGAAAAGCACGATGGCTATCACAAGAATGAGACGCTGCAGGAAGAACCGTTCTTTGCGGTATCCGCTGTACGCTGAAAGAGCCTCCATGGGCACAGTGTTCGGCTCAACATCGCATTCTTCAAATACGTTCTCAAGGAGCTTAGTTGCCGCCAGGGCGTCAAGCTTGAGATCTTTTTCATTTTTTTCGCTCATTGTTCCGGCAACCTCCTTCCTAACTCATGTCACCGAGAAGTTTCTTTAGCCTCTGCTTCCCGGATTTCATATATCTCTTCACAGTGCTCCGGCTCACGTTGAGCACCGTACCTATCTCATCAATGGTCAAGTTCTGGTAGTAGCGCATGAGCAGCGCCTGCGATTCCATAAGAGGCAGGCTCATAACCTGATCCAGTATGAACTTCCTGGAATCAACCTCCACCACCTCTGTCTCGGGGCTTTTGTCCTCGTCGTTCATATCTAATATGTCTTTATACTGATTATCATCAAGCTGGGCCTTTTTCTCCTTCTTCTGCATGTCATAGCATGTACGGAAATTGATCCTGTTGATCCAGGCGATGAACAAATTCGGCTCCCTCAGTTTCCTCAGATTCCTGAGAACCTGTACGAAAGTCTCCTGCAGAGCATCCTGCGCCTTATCTTCGTCCCGGAGATACTTATACGCGTATCTGTACTGCTGCTCATATGTAGCAGAATACAGTTCAGCAAATGCGTTGCTGTCTCCGCCCTGCGCTCTTACTACAAGATCTCCCAGATACTTATAGTCGAGAACTTCCAATCTGTTCACCTCCTTTCTTCAAGATCTGCCCCATTGCCTGAGGTACTTTACTTCTCCAGATTATCAAGCGCTCTTCTGTCAGAGAGAGCTATCAGTTCCGTTATCTCTTTTCCTTCATTCAGCGCGAATCCGCTTGCGTAACCTATATCGCCCGTCTTGGACGCCCGATTTCTGCCATCGCACGCTTCGCGGACTTTTTTCAGGAAAATATCTATATCCCTTCTTCTGCAGTCACTGAAAATAGCCAGGAATTTGTTTCCGCCGTTTCTCCCGATGAAGCATGTGTTCTCCGCCTCTTTGGCCAGGATGTCTGAAAAATCTCTTATGGCCGCGTCTCCCGCTTCATGCCCGAACTGATCGTTTATAGGTTTCAGGCTGGTCATTATAAAAGTCACACACCCCATGTCCTTCGGCAGCGCTTTATGCTTGTACTGTTCGATGTATGCGTCGCATCTGTACCTGTTGGCTATTCCCGTGAGAGGATCGTAGAACACCGCGAAATCAAGTTCGTTGTTCTCCTGCCGCAGACGTGTATATGAACTGAAGTCTATGAACATGAAAACGAAGGATATACCCAGCACCAGCCAGAGTATGAAACATAAAAGTTTTACATGCACGTTGTGACCGATGATCTGGTAAAGCTGCGGATCTTTGAACACGATCACCAGTGAGAACACCGCCAGGGCGATGAATATCACCAGCTGAACAGTTTTAAACAAATTGAATTTTTTCATCTTTAAAATCTACCTTTCAGACGCATATCATCATAGCATCTTTATGTACCATCTGCCCATATGGAAAACAAGCCTTCCCTTGATCTGCCGCTTATTCACTTCTCCGAAATGTCTGGAGTCAAGAGAATGCTCTCTGTTATCTCCAAGGACAAATACGTTGCCTTTCCGCACCGTATACGGATAGTTCACGGCTATGCTCTCCGGCCAGGTCACGCCAACTGCCCATTTTTCTTCAAGCTTCTTTCCGTTTACGAAAACAGCGCCATCACGGAGGCTTACCGTTTCTCCTCCCGTGGCGATGACTCTTTTGACATAGTATTCACCGGAAGGCACCCGCATGGATACTATATCTCCGGTCTCATAGCTTGTGGCAAGTCTGTTATACAGGGCAAGTTCCCCATCCTTCAGCGTCGGGTCCATGGACTCTCCATCGATAAATGAAAAACCCACCACGAATCTGAAGACTATGAAAAGAACAACTATGGCCGCGATAAAGAACCTGAAGTCATGAAGCCATCCGAGTTTCCTATGGTTATATTTTTCCAGGATCCTGCTTCTTGCCATCTCAGTCGTTCTTCATACTGCTCAGAGTATCTTTCTGTGACAGTATCTCCTCCATGAGCGGACCGTAATCCATTTCTGTATTGCTTCTCAGGTGCTCTGTGATCTCCTTTACAGGCTCAAGCACAGGGGTAAGAGAAAGATTCCCCAGTACGCCCTTCAAAGCGTGGGCGCATTCAAATGCTTTCGGAAGATCATTCTGTCCTATAGCTTCTGCAAGGCCGTCAAAATTCGCGTCATCTGTGACCATCCCCACCAGTTTGAGATAGAGCTCTTCATTCCCGAAGCACCTCTCCAGCCCGTCTTTGGTGTCAGCTCCGAATTCATTTAGTCTTTCTACCGTTATCATGTCAAACCTCCATACTCTTTATGTCATCCCAGCTCTCTGACCTGCAGACTCTCAAACTCATCTGCCGTCAGAGGTTTTGAAAAGTAATAACCCTGTATTATATTGCACCCGATCTCTTTAAGAAGCCTGCACTGCTCTTCTGTCTCGACTCCTTCGGCTACGATCGGCACCTCCATGTAGTCGGCTATGCTCTTGACCATCTTCACCAGTCTGAAACCGGTTGAACCGGTCTTCATGTTTTTTATGAACTCCATATCCAGTTTCATATAATCGATCGGAAGCGTAGTGAGCATATTCAGAGAAGAGTACCCCGACCCGAAATCGTCCATCTCTATCCTGAAGCCCTTCTCCCTTAAAGCGTTTATCACGTCAATCATCTGCTCCGCGTCTTCCGCGTACGCCGATTCCGTAACTTCCAGGAATATATCGTCTGTGCCCAGACCGTTATCTTCAAGTATTTTCTGGAGCACCTCTCCGATACCCGGGTCGTACAGATCTATTCTGGACACATTGATCGATACAGGCACGCGGATCCCTGTCTTCTCTCTCCATGCTCCCATCTGGGCGCCGGTCTGTTTCCATACGAAGTAATCCAGATTCCGGATCAGGCCGTTTTCTTCAAACAGCGGGACGAAATACCCCGGGCTTATGCTCCCGTATTCAGGGTGCTCCCATTTCACCAGCGCTTCTGCGCTCCTGAGCACGGGTTTATTCCCTGACACGTCATATTTCGGCTGGTAATATACCTGAAACTGTTTTTCATCTATTGCTTCGCCAGCTTCATTCATAAGCCTGTGGTCTTTCAGTTCTTTGTCGTGAAGCGCGCTGTCGTAGCGGGCAACGTTCTGGGTATAGTTGTTTTTGATCGTATTGCAGGCGATATTAGCCCTGTCCATCTGCCGTACCACCTGCAGGTTTTTGTCTGCGTAAGGATAAACGCCAACTCTCGCTCTTATTCTCATATTGCTGGTCATGTCTTCCAGACTGTCTGAGAGCATGCGCGCTATGTCCTCATGATCATCCCTGTGAGCGCAGTATATATAAAACATGTCGGCATCTGTCCTGCACCCTATCCCCTCTGTGGAAGCAAGTATAGTCTTTACGACTTCTGCCACTCTCTGAAGGACCTCATCTCCAAAATTCCTGCCGAAAAGCTCATTCAACAGGTGAAAATGATCCACATTGATCGCAACCGCGTCATACTCCTGGCTCAGTGAATACTGCTCTATCTTGCTCACGTATTCCAGGAAAAACTCTCTATTATACAGACCTGTCAGAGGATCCCGCTCTGTCTTTTTGATGATAGACCGGTCTTCATACAGCTCTATGACTCTTCTCATCCTTGCGAGTATGATCTTGGGGGCGTTATAGGGCTTGCTGATAAAGTCCACGGCTCCCAGGTCCAGGCTTGCCACCTCCATGGATTTTTCCGAGGTCAGTATTATGATGGGTATGTTCTTTATGTCTTCATCTTTTTTGGCCTGCTCGATCACTTCCAGGCCATTCATCTTCGGCATGATTATGTCCAGGAGGACCAGGGACAGCATATCGTTATGCTCTTTCATTGCTTCAAGAGCTTCATCCCCGTCAGAGGCATATATAACGTTGTACTCCTGCTGCGCGATATTGCCCAGAAGTTCCCTGTTTATCTGCTCATCATCAACTACTAATACCAGTCTCTTTATTTTTCCTTCGGTCTTGTCCATTCCCTCAGGTCTCCATCTGTCCTGCACAAGCAGCTATTGCAACATACTATCACATCATTATACACCGATTATACGAAAACCCCAAAACAATTATAAGTATTGTCCCGTTGGTTTATCATCCCGTCCTGCCCTCTTTACTGATATAATAATTATCCAAATTCGATTTGCGCCTTCTGCAGTTTCAAGGGCAGGAGAAGTGGCCTGTTATTTTTCAGTTTAATTTTTTTAAAAAAGCCCGCGGGAAACTGCTTTCCGCGGGCCTGTTTGTGCTGATTATTTACTGCTTCCGTGCATTATATCTGTTCTATTTCCTGGCAAAGGGACGAAGTTTCTTTACCAGAACCGTTGCTGCCGCGATCTTTATCGCGTCGCCGATCAGGAACGGCACTACACACATGAGAAGCGCGGCTTTGAGATCTGTTCCGCTGATGTGCATGAACCACGCCGTGCCGAGAGCGTAGCAGGCGAACAGGCCCAGAGCCATGGCAAGAGCGAGTACGGCATATGCGGCCGCCTTATTTTCGCTTGATTTACGTGCTTTGAAATACGTGTCTATCATGATCCCGGTCAGGAACGCGGCGAGGATATATCCTACGATGTAACCTCCCGTGGGGCCGGTGATTATGCCCATTCCTCCCGTGAATCCATGGAATACCGGAAGCCCAGCCGCTCCCAGAAGTACGAAAACTATCACTGATATGCTTCCGTATTTCCACCCGAGGATGCCTGCTGCCAGGAACACTGCGAGAGTGCCCAGATTTATAGGCACCGGCGTGAACGGCAATGGTATGGATATCCATGAGCACACTGCGCATACTGCCGCCATGAGGGCAGCCAGCAACAGATATGATATTGTCGAACGCTGATATACAGCCTGATTATTCATTTTCTTCCCTCCCATTATTTCTCCAGTCTGATACTTATCTCGCCTGTGGCAAGGGTCTCTTTTGTTCCGTCACCGTACCTGACCATAAGGCCACCGTTGTCGTCGATCCCTTCAGCGGTAGCAAGCTGCCCCTCGCTGTTGCTGTCGAGACCGCCTCTGTACACAGTGATCTTTTTGCCTATTACCATGGAGTGCTCCCTGTAATACGGCAGGAATTCTCTTTCTTCAAGATGATATGTAAGCGGTATGAAGTGGTTGATGACTTCAGCCACAAGCGCGTTCCTGAAGAAAGGCTCATTTTCTTCTGTAAGTGAGCCGCCTGTGCCGGCCAGCTCTTTCGGGAACCGCTTCGTGCTGCAGTTGATGCCTATCCCCACGACAAGATACTGTATCTGCCCGCTCTCAAAATCTGAAACGGCTTCTGTCAGGATGCCGCATATCTTTTTACCGTTAAAGAAAACGTCGTTTACCCACTTTATCTCAGCGTCCATTCCTGTAAGTTTTTTGATGGCTGCCACAACAGCAGTCGCGGCCGCTGTTGTTATCAGCCCTGCGTGGGTTATGTCAAATTCAGACTTTATGAGAAAACTCATATATATCCCGGTGTCCGCCGGAGAATAAAAAGACCTGCCAAGACGTCCCCGCCCCGCTGTCTGTTCATTGGCCAGAACTACTGCGCGCGCCGGTATCGCCGGCCCGAACGTAGCCAGTTCTCTTGCCTTGTCGTTAGTGGATGTTACGGACCTGAACAATTCGATAGGAATGCGGTCTGTCTCAGGACTCAGATGCGTCCTGATAGCGGGAATTGAAAGGACATCGCTCTGATCCGAAAGAGTGTAGCCTCTCCGCGGAGAAGCCATGATCGGAAAGCCCTCTTTCCTGAGAGCTTTTACAGCTTTATTTATTGCAGTTCTGGATATTCCCATCTGCTCGGCAAGATCCTGTCCGGATACCGCCTTGCCCCGTTTACTTTCCAGAATATTTAATACCTTTGACTTTGTTGACATTATTCGGGCCTCCTCAAGCGGGTTATAACAATAGCTAAAAGTGTTTTTGTTTATTAATGCAGAGAACAAGTCTCTGCATCAACATTATACTTAAGGACAACCTTTCAGTCAACCAAAATCCTAAAAAAGGGTTACATTACCCGACAAACGTACTTCAGTGTTTACATTTTTGCCATCAAAATGTCAACCTCCACCGGTACATCGCCCCTTGTTCACGCTGCTATGCGAACTGGCTGTTGTAAAGCGAAGCGTAGAATCCGCCCTTTTCAAGGAGCTCTTCGTGGCTTCCCTGTTCCACTATGTCTCCTTCGTTCATTACGAGAATAGTATCGGCGTCTCTTATGGTCGAAAGTCTGTGCGCGATGACGAAACTGGTCCTTCCGCTCATAAGATTTTCCATTGCGGAATATATCTGTTTTTCAGTCCTCGTA
>JAUMVF010000151.1 GCA_030530305.1 Bacillota bacterium | reverse complement strand
TCTCTCTTGACTTGTTCCCCGATGAAGCGCACTGGCTTATTATCTATTCCACCGCGGTAAAAGAAGACGGCTTTGATGACTGGTTCTGCGAAACCATGCAGGGTGACAGAACGGATCCCGTGATCACCGAAGCGCGCGGCAAAGAATTCAATGACGTTCTCTATAAGCGCCTGCTACAGCGTGATCAGTATTCCGTTGACGGGGCATTAGCTGCGACTTTCGATGACTTTACTCCCAAGATGATGAGGCCGAGCCTGAAAAAAGCAGCCCAGTTCTACGCGTTTGCGATCATATTCTTCGGGTCGGCGATCGGCGGTGTTCTGTCTTTGGTATCCGCAATCCACAAGACCAAAGAACAGGGAAAATACAAGCACGCGGTGCCCTGTGATCTCAATGCCGTTTATCAGGGCTCCTGCAATTACTGCGGAGGCGTCTATATCATCGGAATGCACACCGAGTGTCCTCACTGCGGAGCGGCCCTCCCGCCTCAGAACTATGTTCAGGATCCGCAGGGCAACGTGATCCAGATCTTCAACACGAAGCCAAGTAAACCCGTGTAACGCAATGGGGAAGAAGAGAAACAGAAAAGCGATTGTCATCACGGCACTGATAATGCTGGCAGGCATCCTGCTAAGGCATCGGACCTGAAATAGGCCCGGCGCTTATATTTTTATTTGACTAAGCCCTGTGTTAAAATTTCCTTATGGTTCCGGGAGAATTCGGGGCCAGAAGATAAGGCTGATTCATTGACCTTTAGGGGGATCATTTATGAAGAAAGTAATCGCTTTGATAATGGTATGCGCTATGTCCATAGCGCTTTTCGGATGCGGAAAGAAAGACAGCGGCAAGGGCGGCGAGACAACAAAGGCTGCTGCTCAGGCTACTGAGAAAGCCGGCGGCAACGCAGGCGGTGATGCAGCCGCAGCAAGTAAAGTCAAGTTTGCCGTTCAGGGAGAAAAGCTCGCATTCACAGTCGATAACGGATTTGCTCTGAAGCAGGATGCTTGGCTCGGTTTCTGCCCCGGCACGAAGGGTTTCGTAAACGAAGTCGATGCCGATGAGGTCGATGTTCTGTACGCCTATCCGACTGTAGAAGACAGGAAGGAAAGCGATCCTTACCTTTTCGAATTTGATGCAGCTTCGATCGAAGCATTGGAAGACGGCGACTATATCCTCGTCCTTTGCGACACCGATGAAGACACAGGCAAGGTTCTCGTTTATATACCTGCCAAGCTCAGCGGAACATCTGTCACACTCGATTACGATAAGGCCGTTTTCAACAAATAAGCAGTGAAGATCAAGTATCTGCCGTACATCATCCTTCAGTGGACATGGGGGATTATCCAGACATTTGCCGGACTTATCATGTTCCTGATCAGCGTGCGCGAAAAGCACACCTTCTACAAAGGCGCCATAGCCACGTTTTGGAAAAGACCCTTTGGCATCTCGCTGGGAATGTTTATCTTCATTCCGCCAAAAGCCAGGTTCTATAACCCGGATAAATACGATCTGAAGGCTGAAGAGATACGCGAGCGCTTGCTGGTCCATGAATACGGACACACATATCAGTCGCTGATCCTGGGACCTCTGTTTATCCCGGTCGTGGGAATACCCAGCGTCATCTGGGGAATGGTCAAAAAGCCCGGGCAGTCTTACTTCTCTTTCTATTCGGAAAACTGGGCCAATCACCTGGGCGAGAAGTTTACCGGCAGGAAGTCCATGGAAAACATTGATGTCTGATCAGGGGATAAAAGATCATGAATGCGAAAGAATACCTGGAAATACTGCATGTGGCCGAAAGGCTTAAAGATACTCCGCGCCATTGCACGACCACCAAAGGAAGAACGGAGAGCGTCGCGGAACACAGCTGGCGGGTCTCTCTCATGGCTTCGCTCCTGAGGCACGAGTTCCCTGAACTTGATATGAATAGGGTCGTTAATATGTGTCTTATTCACGATCTCGGAGAGTGTTTCACTGGTGACATTCCTGCATTTGTTAAGACAGATGCGGACAGAGCTGCGGAAGATTCGTTATTGGATCAATGGGTCAAATCGCTCCCGAAAGAAATATCTGATGACTTTTCTGCCCTGTACAAGGAAATGGATGCACAGCAGACACCGGAAGCCAAGGTATATAAGGCACTGGATAAACTCGAAGCCTTGATTCAGCACAACGAGTCTCCCATCAGCACATGGTCAGACAACGAATACGAGCTGAATAAAACGTATGCTTTTGATACGGTCTCTTTTTCGGAATGGCTTACGGAATTGAGAAAAGCAATACTGGAAGATACACTTGAGAAGATAGATCATGAGGAACTGACATGAAAAAACGCATCAGTATAGGCTGTCTTTTGGGTTTTATCTTTTCCTGTCTCGGAGTGATTGCTATCCCCATGATGCAGGTCCTGACTGAAGGAGCGCATAGCAGAATACCTATCAGGCAGGCTTATCCGATCTATATCGGCATCGTGATCTTAGAAATCGTCGCCTTGATTTTATCAATCGCCGGCGTGAA
>JAUMVF010000150.1 GCA_030530305.1 Bacillota bacterium | reverse complement strand
CCGCAGATACCACCTATCGTGATGATCTCATCTCCTACCTGTACTCTGCTTCTCATCTCATTGATGTTCTTCTCTCTTTTCCTCTGTGGTCTGATCAGCAGGAAGTACATTACCACCAGCAGTAAAATAAGTGGTACAAATGTTGTAAGTGTTTTAGTACTCATCTTTTAAAACTCCTCCTAAAGTGTTTTTGCTCCTTAAGACAACTGTTATCGTTCTGTAATGGTGCCGGCGATGGGGGTCGAACCCATACGGTGTTGCCACCACGGGATTTTGAATCCCGCACGTCTGCCAGTTCCATCACGCCGGCATAACGCTGTAATTATAGCATATATGCGTGGATTCTTCAAATTATTACAGCCATCGAAAGCAAATAATTTGGGAAGTTGTAAATATGATAAATCAGCTTTGCTTCATTCGCTGTATTTCATGCGTGTGTTAATCTTCATTGTACAGCTGTATGTATGGTTTCAGCGTTTCTGCGATTTCATCAGGTATAACTGACACATAGAATACATCCTCATCATAATATGGGCTATCTTCACTTTCTATGGTATCCCATTCATACACATAATACCAACCATTATGCCGTAGTATTTTTATCCTCCCTTCACAGGCTTTATCTTTGCTCCTTACATCTATGTAATATTCTTTCAACCCGTCTTTACTTTCATATTCTTTCGTTGCCCAGGAAGCCCTTTCCCCTTTCTTCTTCGCGACTGAAGCCAGTTTCAAAAGTACATCATCCGGCGGCGGTGATACTTTTTTGCCTGAAACGTAGAAGTCATAGTTCCTTAAGTCGGTATAAAACGCCAGAATCTTCTTTTTATCGGCCGGCCTGCAGAAATATATGCTGCCCTCCGGTACCTTATACACAGGTATCCCGGAAGCGATATCAAGTTTGAAGAGCATTTCCTTATTCTGATAAGCGGCAAGCCAATCACCAAATGACTGTTTTGACACAGCGTTCAAAGTTATGTGCTTTTTCAACCAATCCACTTCATACTCGTCTTCGCTTCCATATGCAAGCTCAAGATCATCAAATCCATTTGTAAAGAAAGGAATGTAAGATATCGTAGTCCATTCCTCTCCTTCATACGTGAACTGATCCATGTAGTCTTTAAACTGGACCGTATTCCCGCTTTCTATATAGTCGTCATTGTGCTCCCAATATGAAATATTATCATGCCGTATGCAGAGCAGTTCAGCAATAAGGCACCCAGCAAAAAATACCACGATAATCAGGCATATCCAAACACCGAGGGTCATCCTCTTTTTGTTTTTATGCACTATAATGCCAACTATCGCCGCAATGGCGATTATAAATAAACAAATGGGTACTGCTACCTCATAAAAAAGGATTAAACCTTCTCCATCCATTGTTGATCCCTCTTATTCCCAGTTGATGTCATTATCATGTTGGCAGGCAATTATTACTAATACTTCTGTTCGATTTTGTAATGGAAGAAGTTCTGGCATATCCTGTACGTATGTATGCTCTCGTAAGCACCGCCCTCTGACGACAGTGTTTTTATATCTTCCATCCCTTTTCTGTTGTCTATCGTTATCATTACATCTCCGTTTGCATCATAATCTCCATCAAAGTATTCATCGAATCCGGCTGGGACATTATCACTTGTGTAGTAAAATCCCTCTTGAGTTTCAAGCGAAAACAGCTCACTTTCTGTACACTCGAAAAATACTATATGTGAGTTTGCATCATCCTTGTATATTTGTATGAATTCGCCTGTGTTGTACCCTGGGATACCTTCTATAGTCTTAAGCGAATCGATCTCGCCGCCTTTTACTATCTCATCGGTTATTTCACTGCGAAGTGTGTCCTCATTGTCGCGCACAAAAGAATCTATGGTTGAGACTTGTTTCCCACTGCACATGGCAATTAATACAACAAGGGCTACAGTCGCTGCAAAAACGGTGACAAGCGCAAGTATCGTTTTATCCTTCTTGATATCTGGCACTCCTCTGTCCTCAGTAACGGCCTCGTCCTCATTCCCCGGGCTATCATTTACCTCTCTGCTTACAGATGCCGTTTCTTTCGAAGCCTTGCTTCTTCCGACTATATTAACAATAAAAATAACCAGCCATATCCCAAAGATCACCCTGACTGCCATGATAAACCAAAATAGCGCATTAAATAAAGACGGCGGGATCGGATAATCGAAAAACACTGAAAAAGCTCCTGAACCGTATGCCATGCTCATGATCGTAGAAAAGCCGAGAACAGCGGTCAGTGTTATCATCCATGCCTTTGGAACATTCTTTCCGGAAAAATATTCTAAAAAAAGCAGCCCTGCAGTTATCCCAAAACCGATTTCGACAAGCCCATATACTATGAAATATCCTGTTTCCACCTCCATGTTAAGAAGTCTCCGCATGTTCCAACTTTCATATGCGAGGAATATCATGCATGCTATACAGGCTGCGTTCTTTATGTAATGTTTAATGTGTCTTTTAGCTGTTTTCTTGCAGGACATATTGTCTCCTTTTATTTCCTCTCGTCTTTACTCAATCTGCC
>JAUMVF010000149.1 GCA_030530305.1 Bacillota bacterium | reverse complement strand
AATCTGTACATCAGTTCCCGCTCTTTCTGTTCGAAATCCGCGGTTTCTATAGCCTGTATGCTTTCTTTTAAGACTTCGTCTTCCTTACCTCTTATCTGAACGTTGAAATCGATATCTTCGAGGATGTTCAGGTATGATTCATCCAGGTCTTCTTTAAGTTTTTCTATATTTACATGTTCGCCGCTTTCATACTGTTTTCCTGCCGCTTCAGCGATATTCAACGAGGTCGCGCTGCGAAGCAGTTTTCTTTCACTGATCTCATCAAAGAATCTCTTCTCTGTAAATGCCAGTTTCAAAAGCGTCTTCTCAAGATTTGAAATCTCTGTTTCTGCTTGCTTTTCATTTCCACTCCTTCTCGGAGATGCGCTTCTGCTGCCTTCTTTGTCCGCAGCCTCAAGCTCCATTCTTATTGCCCGCTCGGAAATGCCTGCGCTTTCTGAAAGCCGTGTGACATATACGTCCCGCTCGATGGGGCTCAACATCTTTATGACACCTACGGCCTCCTTCAGAAAATCTATCCTCCCCTGTGTATCTTCAAGGTTATGCTTCCTGCTGATGATTTCCAGTTTGAAATCGGTGAATGGAAGCGCTTCATCCATAAGCTTTACGAATTCCTGCCGCCCCTTTTCTTTGATAAAGTCATCCGGGTCCTTGCCGGAGGATACCTTCAGCACTCTCGGCCGGCATCCGGCGCTGTAAAGGATGTCTGATCCGCGGAAGGCAGCTTTCTGTCCGGCCTCATCCGCGTCATAGGAAAGAATTACATTTCTGGTATACCGCTTAAGCAGATTCGCCTGATTCTCAGTAAGAGCGGTACCGAGTGATGCCGCTACGTTCCTCACGCCATGCTGATAAAGTGATACCGCATCCATGTACCCTTCAACCAGTACTGCCCGGTCCTCTCCTGCTATATCCTGCCTTGTTATATTCAACCCGTAAAGATTGCTTTTCTTGGAGAATACCGGTGTTTCCTGGGAGTTCAGATATTTGGGTTCCCCGTCTCCGATTATTCTGCCGCCGAAGCCTATGACCTTGTTTCTCGTATTAAGTATCGGGAAGATAACACGACTTCTGAACTTGTCGAAATATTTTCCCTTTGACTCTGATATCAGCCCCAGTCTCAGAAGGATCTTTTCATCATATCCCAGTGATTTCAGGTGCTGATACAGGCTGTCCCAGTTGTCGTCCGCGTATCCTATGCCGAATTTGTTCAGGGTCTCATTGGTGATGCCCCGGTTCTTCATATACGTGTATCCGGGGTTTGCCTTCTCCCTCAGAGCTTTGTAGAAGAACCTGGCAGCCTGCCGGTTGATCTCATAGAGAGGCTCCTTGTTCTCACCGCCTGAATGGCGGAATTGCTTTATGTCAATGCCGTATTCATCAGCGAGTTTTTCCGTAGCTCCAACAAAATCCAGGGAATAATATTTCTCGACAAAACTGATCACATCGCCTGTTGCGCCGCATCCGAAACATGTGAATATCTGCTTGTCTTCAGACACGACAAATGACGGGTCCGCCTCTTTATGGAACGGACACGGTCCCTTGTGGTTGGCGCCTGTCTTCTTCAACGGAACGACTCTGCCCACAACGTCTACTATGTTGCATCTGCTTTTTATTTCATCTGCCAGATTGATGGATCCGTCTGTTTTCAAAGAATATCTCCCTTAAGTGATTCCCTTTGTAAAATACCCGAAAAAAATATTCTCATTCTTTAATTCGACATAAAAAAAGAAATCCCTTTTTTAGAAAGGGATTTCTTCATCAATTATTACTGTTTAATTCTTTTGCTATTTAACTCTCTTCGTTCTTTTCTTGGAACCAAAACCGCTCTTGACTATACCTTTACCGGTTCTCACGCTCCTCACTTTGTAGTAATACTTCTTTCCTGTTTTGACCTTCTTATCTACAAACTTGCGCTTTGCGGTGGTCTTGATTTTCTTATAACCAGAGTTCTTCTTCTTGGATTTATATATCTCATATTTCTTTGCGCCTGTTGCCTTTTTAAACGTTACCGTCACTTTTTTCTTTCCTGCTTTTACGCTCAGACCTTTAGGCGCCTTTAATTTCCTGACTTTGAATGTAAGCTTAGCCGTCGGCTCATTACCCATCTCTACCGGCTCAACTTCATTCAGATCCTCTACCTCTTCATAGATGTATTTATATGCGTAATTTGTAACGCTGAACACATATGTCCCTATCGAAAGTTTTTTAGCGTTAACTGAACCGGAGTAAGTAACAGGTTTCCCATCGGGAATTACACCGAAAAATTTATACAGGTAATATTTATCTGCTCCTTTTTTCTTGATACCAAATCCCGGCCCGGTGAAATATGTCGGCCAGGTATTGTACGAAACAAATGAATATGCCACCTTTTCACCTGCGCCTGAAGCTTTATAATATACTGCTCCGGATTTAGGCTTTTTGATGCGTATAACTGTTTTTCCGTCCTTCTCAGCAACTGCGCTTTTCACTGAAGTTTTAGGGCCCTGTTCCTTGCTCACATCTGTTACTGCAAACACATCAAAACTCATTGCTATCATGAGACAGAAA
>JAUMVF010000148.1 GCA_030530305.1 Bacillota bacterium | reverse complement strand
CTATTTCAATATCCACACTCTCGGGTGTTTCACTCCCCAGCGGTTGCATGTGCTGTTGGAGGTAAAGTAAACGTCTATGAACCATCCCTTGATAGCGCCGCCTGTATCGCAGGCCTGGGAAAGTCCATAACCTTCAACGTAAAGCCATGTTCCAAGAGGGATATATCTCGGGTCTGTAGCGATTCTTCCAACGCCTACAGGCATACCGTTGGCACAGTGTCCGCCGCCCGAATATGCCGTCGCCTTGACGATGGTGGACTTGGCGAGCAGCGACTTGTTCTTTGCCTTCGAATACTTCGAGTAGACCTTCTTGCCGCCTATCTCGGTAACAGCCTTTACCTTGTAGACGTTCCTCGTGGTCTTGTATCTGTTCTTATCGATGAAGCTGCGTTCTTTCGTTACCTTGACCTTATGGTACTTATCATCCGTCGTCTTGCGATAAACGATGTACTTCTTCGCTCTCTTTATCTTCTTCCAGGCGACTTTGATATTGAGTCTCTCAGAAGTATAGAGCTTTACTGAAGTCTTTGCTTTTTTGAATGCCTTTATCTTCTTCTCGTATCTCTTTATCTTCTTTACTGCCTTGAACAGTTTTGTACGCTGCTTCTTAGGCACATATTTTCTCGATGATTTCTTGAGCTTCTTATAAGCTTTATAAGCCCTCTTCACGCGCTTCTTATGCTTATACTTTATCTTTGAATACTTCGGGATCTTCCTGATCTTCTTTGTTACCTTTGCAGCCTCCTGCTTTGCCAGACGCATAGCTCTGGTCAGCTTCTTTATCTTGGCCTCGGCTCTCTGGAGCCTGCTGTATTTATCCGCGTAGTTGTCTGTAAGGTATTTCTTTTCAGCTTTGGACAGGTTAGTATAGGCGTTCCTTGCCGCCTTTACATACTTGTTATGTGTGAGTTTTAATTTGGAAATAGCCGGGATCTTATTGATTTTCGCCACAACTGCTTTGGCCTTCTTTTTCAGTGCTTCCTGCCGGGCGGCTTCGAGTTTTCCCATCTGAGTTTCCGCGGCAATAAGTTTACCATACGCTGTCTTCAGGGTGCCACTGAGTTCTCCGTTTTCTTCAGACTGGAGCGCTTCGCCATAGCTGCTCATGAATTCGTCATACGCAGTTCTGGCATCCTTGATCAACGCTTTGTGCTCGCTGGTGAGTTCCAGATCATCGATTTCGGGGATGTCATCGATCTTATCGAGCACCTGCTGAGCCGCCTCATTTACATCAAGACCTTCATCCAGCGCCGTTACCCTCGACGTAAATGTCATGGTAAATATCAGCGCCACTGCCAGCAGCGCGATCAGACCGGTTCTTAATATTTTCATTTTGCCAATACTCATAGTGTACCAACCTTTGTTTTACCAAAAGTCCCACTTCCCCTTTTATAACGTACAGTATACCACAAAAAACCGATTTTCAAAAATGAAAACCGATTCTTCAATAAATCAACACAAAACTTGAAACAATGGGATATCAACGATGGCCTTTTCATTTCCTGTATATGGTGACCATTATCATGCCGTACTTCTTTTCCCGGATCTTTTCGAATCCGAAATACTCATCGGGAAGGCCCTCCGTTTTAGGGTGTTCAGCCACTATAAGTCCTCCCTCTTTCACCTTGCCGGATCCCGCAAGAAGTTCTATGCACTCCTGCAGCATGCCTGTCTCATAAGGCGGATCCAGGAATACTATATCCACCGGTTCTGCAAGCTGGGCGACTGCCTTTCTGAAATCGCAGACATTGGTCACCGCCCTGTCTTCCATCCTGCAGGTCCTAATATTTTCCTCAGTCAGAGCCATGCTCTTTCTGGAATTGTCGAAGAAATAGCACTTTCCGGCGCCGCGGCTCAATGCCTCAAGGCCAAGTCCTCCCGTGCCGCAGAAGACATCTGCCACTACCGAATCCGGTACGTCCATCTGGAGCATGTTGAATACAGCCTCCCTGACCTTGTCAGAAGTAGGCCTTATACGGTCGTCTTCCGGGGCCTTCAGTCTCCGGCCCCCTGCTTCTCCTGCTATGATGCGCATTGTCCGCTCCTTTATCACACCTGCTTCAGGCTGTCATATCCTCAGGGACGCATCCGATCCGAACATTTCTCTTATACGTTCCCCGAGTTTTTCATTATCTTCTCTTTCAAGGCCCGGGTCTTCCTCAAGAAGTCCCCGCGCGTCTTCCCTAACCTTATCCAGCACGCTTATATGTTTGATCAGGTCCGCCATATGAAGATCCGGTATCCCGTGCTGTCTCAGACCGAAAAGCTCTCCCGGTCCTCTCAGTTTCAGGTCTTCCTCTGCTATGTAAAAACCGTCTCTTGAATCCACCATGATCTGAGTTCTTTCCTCAGCTATCTTTGAGTTTCCCCGGTTGAGCAGTATGCAGTATGATTTCTCGGTACCGCGGCCGATCCTTCCCCTCAGCTGGTGGAGCTGGGCAAGGCCGAATCTTTCTGAATCCTCTATTACCATCACCGTGGCGTTGGGCACGTCTATTCCTACTTCGATGACTACGGTAGAAACCAGCACATCAATATCGCCCGCGTAGAATCTTT
>JAUMVF010000147.1 GCA_030530305.1 Bacillota bacterium | reverse complement strand
AGTATGCTTGAACCCTGCGTTGATTTCCGTGGGAATAGCGCGGACAGTCTTTCGGTCAGCGCATTCATGCCAAGTCAGGCCATGATCGTTCATGTACTCCTGCACACGTTGCTGTGTCCACACTTCACCTGTTTCACTGGTTAGCCTTTCTGCCGCCGCTTTGCTTGCCATGCTATAGGTGCCACTGCTTCCTGTTCGAGAATCCGAAAAATTCTCTAATTCAACATGCCGGATGACGGAATCCTCCACCTCGGAAAAATCAGGTTCCTTATTGAAGTATTCGATCCCATCGATTCCCTGTTCTTTCATGATATCCCCATAGGCTTTCACATGCGTTTCGCCGCCTTTTCGCCAAGTAACAGTGGCGTCTTTATCAGGAATCCATCGGCTGTTTCCTTCTTCACCTTCCCAGTATCCTTTGCCCGCTAGCAACACGGCAGGGCTGACGTTTTGATCAACAAAGCCTTTCATTATTTCTGCCTTTTCTTCATCAGACAAATCTTCCGGTTCCTCTTCGCTTTCCAGCCCAGAATCATCCATGTTTTCGATTATTTCTTCCGACTCTTGACTGTCAAAAAGATCTTCATAGTCGTTTCCGTCCAAAGAAGCATCCTCGGGTAACTCCGGGTCATCTGCTAACCCTTCTATATTACACGCTGAAGCCTCCTCCTGCGGTTCCGGATCAGCAAGTTCTTCATATCCTGATGCGTCTTCATCCGCCTGCTCCATAGGCTCTTCGGACGCATCATCAGTCGCTTCCAACGGTTCTATGGACGCATCATCATCGAGATCAGAATACTCCTGAGAAGGCATTTCGGTTGCTTCAATGTCACCCTGAATTGTTAAATCTCCTTCAAACCCGTTCCACTGTGTATCCATGCTCTCCCTCCTATGCTCGCCGATAAATGGCTCTGAAATCCCATCGTCAATTCTGATTACGGCATATTGAAGCAAACCTGGTATTCTTCCTCGTTGATAAACATATGCAGCACAAGCTCCCCGTCAAAGGCGTGTTCAGCCACCTGATTGGGAATCTGGAAGATGAATGTGCCCTCCATCTCTTCCAGCATACCCAGTTTATCCTGTCTGGAAGTCGGAACGCTATTTGTTCCATACCAGTCTCTGTCATCATATGTGTTACCGTTGCTCCATTCTTCACTGATCGTGATCCAGTTGTCACCGTTATGAATACTAACGATATATATGCCATTGACGGATTCATGATAAGACCAATTCGTTATTTTTTTCTCGGAAACGGAAGCGGAAAAGCTGCCATTACTGGGATCATAATTTAGTTTCATATGAATATCTACTTCTGCGTCGCCAGTTGTTTCATTTTTACTATTATCCCAATCTTTCCGGAGAAGCTGCATCGTGCCGCTGTTCAAAACAGACAGCTGATTCCAGTTGCCGTTATCTCCCAAAATTTTAGTAAATTTTCTTCCATAAAAGGAATCTGCATCATAAAAGTGCAAACGGTAATCGTAATGCTGCTGATACTCCAGATACCAGTTATCGGTTGAGATTTCGAGGTCATCCATGCTCCAGTTGCGAATCAGGCAATCAAACGAGAAAGCCTTATGATATTGATCCGCATAAAAACATCCGTACCGCTGCTCACAAGCGGGGCTGCTGATCTGGATTTCGATTTCTCCCTGCATTGAGGATTCGTTTATGGGGAGCATATTCCCTTCTCCAATCACTTGCGCTTCCTCGGCTTGGCCGATACCAGCTGAAAACGCAATGCAGAGAATGAACATCATGGCAAACAGCTTCTTCATGCTATGTTGTCTCCTTTTCTCATTATTGATTCATCGTAACGTTATTTCACAGTTTTCTTTTCCGACCCGCAGGATCATCGTGAGCTCCCGATCCGGGGAAGCAACCACTTTGGGGACAACAAAATAAGCTTTGTATTGCGCTTCACAAAGCGGGTCAAGCAAATAATCTGTATTATCGACAACCTTGAAGGATTCATACGAAGCTATGCTGTATTTGGGGAATAGAACTTCGATGCCTTCCGCTTCGAAATCATACTTTCCCATAAAGGAAAGCGACGCCAGTGAAACCACATCATGGAAATAACAGTTGCTGTTGGCAAGATTGACAAAACGGAAAGAGACCGTTACCCTGCAGTTCTTTTCGTCTATTGTATCGAATTCACCCAACACAATGTCCTTGACTTCGCATACATCACTGATGGAAAATCCTTCAATGGGTTTCTGGTCTTTTTTCGCTGCGAAAGCTGTTGGCGCAGCCAAGATCGTAAGCAGAAGAAGGAATGCCATGAGTCGCTTCATTTATTATCATCCTTTCTTTTTCATCAAGATTTTAAATCTCACTCATCAGCTGTGTGAGCTTTTCCTGATACTGTTCCTGCGTTATCATACCGTTGTCCAGCAGGAATTTGATCTTCTTGGCTCTCTGCTCAAAGGATTCCTGCGCGGGCTGAGCAGCGGGCTGCGGCGCGGCTTCTTCCATCATGCCCATACCAGGCATTCCTCCACCGGGCATGGTGCCGCTATAGTCTTGAGCAGGTTGTTGCTCAGGCTGCTGACCC
>JAUMVF010000146.1 GCA_030530305.1 Bacillota bacterium | reverse complement strand
ATAATTCTTTTGAGACGAAAAAGTCAGTATCATTGCAACGCTTCCGGCGTTTTTCTCGCTTTTTTCCACCAGATGAAAGGGAATGTGTTACCGCAAGATAGTCTTTTTATCTTGTCTGAAAAAGCAAATTTGTATATACTATTAGGGCGGGATAAACATGGATTTTTGCAAGGATAAAAAGAGATATTTTAAGCGGTAAAATTATCCATATCGGCTCGAATCCTTGAAAAATCATAAGTTTCGGCCTTTCGAACAGAAGTGAAAATAATCATCGAACACAGTTGTGGATAACTTGTATACATAAATCGGAAAGAGTCTGACAAATGTTGAAAAATAAGGGTTTTAAGAAAAAAAGTTTTCCACAGGGGTCTTGGGATAAAATTGTATACGATTTCACAAAAGTTGTGGATAATTACCGAAATGCTTAAAAATAAAGGCTTTATCCCTTGTTGAAAATTTGTTCGCAGAACACGAACATAAGTTGACATAAAAAGTAATATTTACGGAGCGTAAAAACGGAAAATGCTGAAGGAAAAAATAGCGTATAAAGACGAGCTGCCGGTCAATGTCATTACGGCAAATATAAAAGAATATCCGATTCACTTTCACGATGAGATAGAAGTCGTTTTCGTCCTGTCCGGAAGTATAAGTCTCAGGGTCGGATACTATGACTACGATCTTGAACAGGGAGACGTATTCATTATCAACGACAAGGAAATGCACAGCTATACCCACCATGACGAGGACAACATGGTCATGATGCTGCACCTGGATCCGTCATACTTTTCCAGGTATTACGAAGATCTGAGAAATACTTTTTTCATTACAGATACAGAAGACAAGAATGACAGGAGCCTGAACGTGCTGAAAAGCCTCCTTGCCCACATCATGATGGAGATACTCCAGAAAGGCGTGGGTTATGAGCAGAAGGTAATTGAGAACACGCATAACCTGATTGCCTGTCTCGTGTCTGATTTCCAGTTCTTCAGCGTTGAAGGCGACAAGTTCGTCAATCAGCCAAGAAAGAGGGGCAACAAGATCCTTGCCAGCAGGCTGAGCAGGATCACAAACTATATCTACGACAACTATTCAAGAAAACTTACTTTGAACGAGATCGCTGAGAACGAGCATTTAAGTATATATTATCTTTCTCATGTCATCAAAGAGGCTACAGGCCTGAGTTTCCAGGACTTGCTCAGTTTTATAAGGGTCGAGCAGTCCGAACATCTGCTTCTGGGCACCGATAAGAAAATGGGCGCAATAGCTCATGCTACAGGCTTTTCAGCGGTAAGATACTATATCAAGCATTTCGAGCGCTGGTTCGGCATGACACCTCAGGAGTACAGGAAGAAATACACAGGTAAAGCCGCGACCAGAGAAACCGCCGCGGTATACGAAAAAGCCCAGCCGGCGGAAATAGAAAAGATGCTGCGTAAAAGGGTCAAGGGGATTGGATCCCAGTATATCAACAGCTACGATACCAACTCATCCGTGATCGATATAGACATCCTCGAGGAGTATGAAGTGGCGGGGAAAAAAGACAAGAAAGAGAACTTCCTGGAGTCGCTGCTCAACATCGGCAGCAGCAAGATCGCTCCTGCCATAGAGCCATACAACATACTCCAGCACCTTGAGGAAACGGTTATAAAAGACGAACCGAATTTCCTGATCACCACCCCGTCAAGATTCCCGGATACCCTCACGTGCATCAGCATCCTGGTGTTCAATTTTGATGAAAAATTCAAAAGGGCCATCGATGCCGTGCGGAGGAATAAAGACATCCTGGACGTGGTAAAAAGCTATGACGAGGAATCGGAGATACTTTTCAGATGTAATGGCTTGTCGGGGGATTTTAGCATAGCCAGATACAGGCTTTCAAAAGACAATATCGTGGCAGCTTACGAGGAAGCCATGAGAGCGGGCAGCAACAGGAACAACAGAGCTAAAGTACTGGGGAAGTGGCATTCGCTTCCCGCTGTTGAATTCAGTTCCCTTTCGGCGTCGGGCACTCTGAGCATCAGAAGCGCCATACGCGGTCTGGGCGCCGAACTCATCCTTATCGATAGAAAATAAAAAAAGCCGGGTCACCGGCTTGCACGCATTTCATTCCGGCGCGTCATCAGTACGCGCCAATGAATTCCAGAAACTCATCGAAATCTATAAAATCGCCCTGCATGAATTCATAAAGGACGGGTTCTTTGAATTTGAATTTCCCGGAAACAGCCGTATAGTGGCTGACCGGGCTTTGTTCGATGCTCTGTTCAAGGGCCATGATCGATACTTCATCGTATGACGCCAGAAGCAGCTGGCCGCCTTCCGACAGGAAGACTATGCCGCATATATCATCGTTGAGCATATAGACGCGTCTGCCTACATGTGAGTTGTTGGTGTGGAAAATCATGTGAAGACTGCCGTTTTCATGTTCTGATACCGCTGCGGAAGGGAACATGCGTGACACGAGTCCGGAAAGAGAATAGGGATCTCCTGTTGTCGGGTCTATGTCGATATCGTAAACAGTGATGAATTCGGATCTGGCCACCGCTATAGCCGCTTCATGAGAACTGACGGGAAATCCCGAACACTTTTC
>JAUMVF010000034.1:11786-15774 GCA_030530305.1 Bacillota bacterium | reverse complement strand
GGGTTTTACCCACATATGAACAACCACGCGTTCGACGCGTGGCTGTGTTTTTATGATAATTCAGGATAACAGTTTTATAAGCTTATTGGATTATCCTTTTTCAGGAACGCGAGGCGTTACATACACGGTCCTGTTGTCGGTAAATATCACCATGCCTGGCCTTGCGCCGTTGGGTTTTTTAACGTATCTGACCTGAGTATAGTCCACGGGAACGTTTTCCGATTCGCGGCCCTTACTGTGCCACGCAGCGATGGAAGCCGCATCCATTATGGCTGTTTCCGTAAGCTCACGGCCTTCTGCGAACAGGATTATATGGGAACCGGGTATATCCTTGGTGTGGAACCACCAGTCCTTAGGACCTGCGGTCTTCATGGTCAGCCGGTCGTTTTCCTTGTTGTTTCTTCCCGCCAGAACGCGGAAGCCGTCTGACGTGGCGTATTCGTGGGGCTTGAAGGATGACTTCTTTTCAGGCGTCTTTGAGGGGCGCCTTCTGATGAAGCCGGACTCTATAAGCTCGTTTCTCAGCGCGTCGATCTCATTGATCTCTGACGCGTTATCTATGTATGAGGATACAGATTCCAGATACTCGATGTCACTGTCGTTTTCATCAAGCTGGTTCTTTTTTTCTTTCAGAGCTGTTTTTTCCTTGCCGTATTTCTTGAAATAAAGCTGGGCGTTTTTCGCCGGAGCATAGCGCACGTCGAGGGGGATGGTCACAGGTTTGCCGTCATAATAGTTGGTGAGGGTGACTTCCTTGTCTCCGGTGTGTATCTGATGAAGATTAGCGGTTATGAGTTCGCCGAAAAGCCTGTATTCATCGGCGTTTTGGGCTTTGATAAGGTCTTCGCCGAGACGTTTTTTCTTCAGATAGAGTTTTTTCAGCTGATTCTTTACGTTTTTCTTCAGATCCGCGGATTTCTGCTTGAGCCTGTTGGATGAATCCCTGTGGGAATAGAAATAATCTATAGCCTGGCTTACAGTTTCAAAACGAAGCAGGCCGTATGCTCCCTGATATTCATCGATCGGTACTACGTGAAAATCCGCCGGCGAACCGGGTTCTTTTTCATAAACCGCAGGAGTGATATCCTTTGCGGCGATCCTGTTTTTTATGTCATCGAGAGTATCACATACCGCGGCAGCATCGATTGAAGCGCCGGACATTCCCGCGGCGGCAAGCTGCCTTGCTATGACGGGGGAGATGCCCTGTATACCGTCAAGCAGTGTTTTCGCGGCCGTATCGCAGTTTTCAGAGATGTTTTCCCCTTTGTCGAACATTTTCTCAATATCGCTTTTACTGACCGTCATAAAGGGGATCTTGCCCTGGGACGGGGGATATGCATATTCTTTGCCCGGCAGAACCTGGCGGACACGGCTCACATCGATGGAAAGCCTTTTTATGCTGTCTATGATCTTTTCTGTATTGCTGTCTACCAGAACGATGTTGCTGTGCTTTCCCATGATCTCGATAATGAGTCTCTTGTTCAGGGAAAAGCCCAGTTCGTCCAGCGTTTCCAGATGTATTTCGATTATCCGCTCCGAATCCTTTTGCTTAACGCTTACTATTCTGCCGCCCTGAAGGTGTTTCCTTAAAAGCATGCAGAATCTGGACGGAACGGGAGGATTCTCAGGAGCGTTATCAACAAAATGAACACGCGGATGATTGCTGGCGCATGTCATATACAGCCTGCGGTTACCGTTTTTCGTATGTATGTGAAAAAGCAGCTCGTCAGATGCGGGCTGATATACCTTCTCGATCTTCCCGAGAGCGAGTATGTCATTAAGTTCTTTTGCCACTGCGGCGGTGACTATTCCGTCAAAAGCCATTGAAATTCTCCTTTGAGCAAATGCATGCGGCTGACCACCCGGGAGTGTGTCATCCTTGCAGACAAATCACTCTGAGAACATTATACATTATGTACAGGTGTATTTTACAGAGATATTTGGGTGCTGCATGTGATATAATATCATGAGTCAATCGGAAAGGAACGATACAGTTATGATAAAAAGTATGACAGGATTCGGCAGAAGCGAGTATTCTGATGAAAAGCGGAGCGTGACAGCGGAAGTCAGATCTGTGAACCACAGATACTGCGACGTATCTGTCAAGATGCCGAGACGATATTCTTTTGCGGAGGAGACTCTGAAGAAAGCGGTCAAAGAGATCCTGAGCAGAGGGAAGATAGATGTTTCAATATCTGTCGTCAATCTTACAGAGGATGATGTAACAGTAAAGCTCAATACATCTGTTGCGGAGCAGTACAGAAGCAGTCTGACAGAACTGAAGGAACAGTTCGGGCTGCAGGATGAGATATCACTTGAACTTATCGCCGGACTTCCGGACGTAATGAAGACTGTCCCGGAAATAGAGGATGAAGACGCCATCACAGAAGCGCTGAAGATCCCTGTAGTGGAAGCAGTGAAGAAGCTTGACGCCATGAGACAGCTTGAAGGGGAAAAACTCAAGGAGGATCTTCTGAAGAGACGTGAGATCATAAAAGAGATAACCGGGAAGATCAAAGAGAGGGCGCCGCTGGTAGTCGAAGAGCATAAGCAGAAGCTTGAAGACAGGATCAGTCAGCTGCTTGACAAGAGCGTTGAAATACCCGAGGACAGGCTGGCGGTGGAAGTCGCTGTATTTGCTGATAAATGTGACATTACAGAGGAACTGGTAAGACTCGACAGCCATATGGACCAGATGCAGAAAATCCTGGGGGAAGGAAAGCAGGCAGTAGGAAAGAGGCTTGACTTCCTCGTACAGGAGATGAACAGGGAAGCCAATACCATAGGCTCCAAAGCCAATGACCTGGAGATCACCAACTACATGCTTACCATAAAAAGCGAAGTCGAGAAGATCAGAGAACAGGTACAGAATATAGAATGATACCGTTGCGTAATACTTTTTTGCGTGGTATAATAATTATTCGCTGAATAACGACAGGATAATCACAGGAGAACACAATGGGCAAGGGCAGACTGATCGTCATTTCCGGCCCGTCAGGCGCAGGAAAAGGAACGATCTGTGAAGAATTATTCAAAGATGAAAATGTTGTTTTCTCAGTATCGATGACCACCAGAGCCCCGAGAGAAGGGGAGGTGGACGGCAGAGAATATTTCTTTGTCACGGAAAAAGAGTTTATCGAGAACATTGAAAACGGCGGGTTCCTTGAACATGCACAGACCTTCGGCAACTATTACGGAACGCCGAAAGCTGCGGTCCTCGAGCAGATGGAGCTGGGGCGCGATGTGATCCTGGATATAGACACCAAAGGTGCCAGACAGGTAAGAGAGATATATCCTGAAAGCGTACTGATTTTCGTCCTTCCGCCTTCCATGGAGGAACTGAAAAGACGGATAACAGGACGCGGAAGCGAAAAAGAAGAAGATATAAAGATAAGACTTGGCGAGGCAGTTCATGAGATGAGTCTTGCCGTAAACTATGACTACTGCATCATAAACGACGATCTTGATGAAGCCGTCGGAGCGGTCAAATCAATAATCGCTGCAGAGCACCACAGGTACGACGAAGAAATGGACGCTATGATACAGAGGTATAAGGAGGAGAAATAAATGTTATATCCATCGATCAATGAAATAAGACAGAAAGCCGACAGCAGATATACTCTGGTTATTCTCGCTGCAAAAAGAGCGAGAGATATAATTGACGGAATGCCTAAACTTACAGAGGTAGAAGTCGAAAAACCCGTCTCCGTAGCTGCTAATGAGATAAACGAGGAACTGATCACATACAGGAGAGAGACCGAGTAGTTTGACGTATTCTTAAAAAACGCAGATAAAAAGAACTTCCCATTCGCGGAAGTTCTCTTTTTATGATTTGATTATCACTGACTGTTAATGAGTATCCTGAATTAATTATGGATATCTTTGATGATTTTTAAGGAGCCCCGCTCAGATTATATTATCTGTCAAAGGCGCTTAGGTATTCCTTCATGATATTGACTGTATTGGAGGTGCCGAGCCTGTCTGCCCC
>JAUMVF010000034.1:0-11776 GCA_030530305.1 Bacillota bacterium | reverse complement strand
TGTCGCGGGCCGTCTTCAGATCCCGGATGCCGCCTGAAGCCTTGATCATTACACGCTCACCGACGATGTTCTTCATAAACCTGATGGTTTCCGTATCTGCACCTCGTTCGTTGAAGCCGGTGGAAGTCTTAACAAAGTTAGCCCCGGTCTCCATTACACATCTGCAGGCTTTTTCGATTTCCGCTTCTGTGAGCAGGCATGTTTCAAGTATGACTTTTACTATGGCGTCGTTTTCATTTGCCTTCTGTCTGATGGCTGCGATCTCGTTTTTTACATATTCAAGCCGGCCGTCTATGAGGGCGCCCACATTGATCACCATGTCTATCTCATCTGCGCCGTAAAAGCATGCGCATGAGGTTTCATACGTTTTTACAGTGGAGTGGGCCGCTCCGAGAGGAAAGCCTACGACCGCTGCAATTTTAATGTGTTCAGCGTTCAGAGAAGCCAGTTCTTTTTTAGCTTGCTCTACATAACACGAATTTACGCAGACAGAGTAAAAATCGTATTTTGCCGCCTCTTTGCAAAGCATACGGATGTCATATTCAGTCGCCTCAGGGACAAGTAATGTGTGATCAAAGTATTTACTGAATTTCTTTTTAGTCATTTCCCAAACTCCTTTGATGATTCCTTATTGATTATATGTGGCATTGTCATAAAGCCTGTGCTTCTCGCCTGCGTACCGTTATATTCGTGCAGATACAGATCAGTTCTTCAGACTCTGCATGGGCGCAGGGATCCTTCCGCCCCGGGCGATCATTTTCGCGGGGGAGGTGGTGTTGACTTTCATTACGGGACCTCTTCCCAGAAGGCCGCCGAAATCAAGTTCATCACCGTCTTTGAGACCTACGGCAGGTATGAGCCTTACCGCGGTGGTCTTTGAATTGACCATGCCTATTGCTGCTTCATCGGCTATCATTGCGGAGATAACGTCTTCCGGTGTGTCTCCGGGCACGACGATCATATCCAGACCCACTGAGCATACCGCAGTCATAGCTTCCAGCTTTTCAATTGATAAAGTGCCGGCTTTCGCTGCGTCTATCATGCCGGCGTCTTCTGAGACCGGAATGAATGCCCCTGAAAGACCTCCCACATTGCTGGATGCCATGACGCCGCCTTTTTTGACTGCGTCGTTGAGCATCGCCAGAGCAGCGGTAGTCCCGCAGGCTCCGCATTTTTCAAGTCCTATTTCTTCAAGTATATGGGCTACAGAGTCTCCTATAGCCGGGGTAGGCGCCAGAGAAAGATCTATGATGCCGAAGGGGATGCCGAGGGCTTCAGAAGCCTCAGCACCGACCAGCTGGCCCATTCTTGTTATCTTGAACGCAGTTCTTTTTATCATATCCGCCACTGCGGTCAGGTCGTCAGTTTCATTCATATGTGAAAGAGCAGCCCTTACTACACCGGGGCCTGATACGCCTACGTTAAGTACGCAGTCCGGTTCTCCCGCGCCGTGGAAAGCTCCGGCCATGAAGGGGTTGTCTTCAGGCGCGTTGCAGAATACTACCAGCTTTGCCGCGCCGATGCACTGCTTGTCCCGGGTCTTTTCCGCAGCCTGCCTGATGATACCTCCCATCATTGAGACTGCGTCCATGTTTATTCCGGACTTCGTGCTGCCTACGTTTACGGATGAGCACACGTATTCTGTTTCCGCCAGGGCTTCAGGAATGGAAAGAATGAGATCTTTGTCTCCCGGTGAGAATCCCTTGTGGACCAGGGCGGAATAGCCGCCTATGAAATTGACGCCGACCTGATCTGCCGCTTTATCAAGGGCTTTTGCGTATTCGACGGGATCTCCGCCGGACGCGCCCAGAAGCATAGCGATAGGCGTCACAGATATTCTTTTATTTACTATCGGGATACCGTATTTTTTCTCGATGGCTTCACCTGTGGACACGAGTTTCTCCGCGCGGCTGCATATTTTATCGTATACCTTATTACAGGAAACAGATATATCGCTGTCAGCGCAGTCCAGCAGTGATATTCCCATAGTTGTGGTACGTATGTCCAGATGTTCGTTCTGTATCATGGTTATGGTTTCCATGATATCGTTCACATTAATCATTTAGTTCTCCTGTTATATCCGGCTGTAAAGGCCGGAGGCCGTTAGATTCTGTGCATGGAATTGAAGATATCCTCGTGCATTACGTGGATCTCCATTCCTTCAACATTTTTCTTCAGATTATCGTTGAGCTGATCGATGGATATGCTCATTTTAGAGATATCTATGATCATTATCATGGCGAAGTACTCCTGAACGACCGACTGGGTCACTTCGATGACGTTGGCGTTGGCCTCGGCGCATGTAGAGCTGACTTTAGCCAGTATGCCAACCATGTCTTTTCCGATAACAGATACTACTGCTCTCATTGGTGCCTCCCGGTTTATTTCTTTTCAAGATATAATTTACGAGTTACATAATTGTATATGCTTCCGATCATTCCTGCGATCAGTTTGCTTATTCTGTAATCCATTCCCGCTTTTGTAGTAAAAAGCCAGAGCAGTCCTGTATTTATACCCAGTCCGATAGCGCTGAGAATGATGAACACAATAAGCTCTTTGAACTGAGCGCTTTTGTCCTTTACATCGTATACCCAGTGTTTGCTTATCAGATAATTGATGCAGGTGGCTACGATAAAGGAAATGGCGCTGGCTGCGATATAGTAAAGTCCAAAGACTTCCTTCAGCAATACCATAAGACCGAAATCTATGGCAAAGCACGTAGCGCCGGTGACTGTGAATTTAGCGAATTGTTTGATAAATCCCCAAAGTGTCATTTGAATCCCTTTTAACTGATAACAGTGAACATATACATTTGATTTCCAGTTAATAATTTTATCATAAAAAAGCAGGCGATAGCAACATAACCGAAACATACTTAAAGAGCGAAAAAAGATTCATATGACGTTAGTTATAGTGTAAAATAAAAGCAGCGAATAACCATAAAGCAACGGAGAAAACGGAGGATGAAATGGCTAAATTACTTCTTGTTATAGATATGCAGAACGACTTTATCGACGGAGCTTTGGGTACGCCTGAGGCTGTGAAGATAATCCCGGCTGTTGAGGAACGTGTGAAGAAACGTCAGAACGAAGGCTGGGACGTATGGTTCACCATGGACACTCACACGGAAGATAAATACATGGGCTCAAAAGAAGGACAGTGGCTGCCGGTACCGCACTGTATCAAAGGCTCTGACGGCTGGCAGCTGAGGGAGTGCCTGCGGCCTTATGCCGACACCATTATCGAAAAGCCCAATTTCGGAAGCATAAACGTTGCCTTCAAGGCCTCGGCAAAAGGCTATGATGAAGTTGAGATCGTCGGACTGTGTACGGATATCTGCGTCATATCAAACGCGATGATCATAAAGGCGGCGCTTCCGGAAAGCGATATAGCAGTCGTAAAAGACTGCTGCGCCGGCGTGACTCCGGAAAGTCATGAAAACGCACTGAAAGCAATGGAAAAATGCCACATAAAGATCGTTTAGAGATTGAGGAAACGCTGTAATGGTTGATCTCAAGGATATGACAACAGAAGAAATCGAACAGTTCTTCACAGAGTTCGGCGAGAAAAAATTCAGAGGCAGGCAGGTTTTCAGGTGGATATACGGCAGGGAAACAGATTCTGCGTCTGATTTTTCAGATATGACGGATCTTTCAAAAGAACTGCGTGAAAGACTGGCAGACTCCGGAGCATATATCTCATCGATGAAGATCCTGAAAGTACAGGCGTCGAAGAAGGACGGAACAAGGAAATACCTCCTCGGGACCGGCGACGGAATGGCTATAGAGACCGTATTTATGAAATATAAATACGGTAATTCCATATGTGTATCTTCCCAGGCAGGATGCAGGATGGGCTGCAGGTTCTGCGCTTCGGCGGAAGGCGGTCTGAAGAGAGGTCTTACAGCCGGCGAGATCGCGGATCAGATTCTTACTGTGCGCAGAGACACGGGAGAGACGATAAACCACGTAGTCATCATGGGAACAGGCGAACCCTTCGATAACTATGAACAGGTAGACAGATTCCTGAAGATCATAAGCGCTAAAGAAGGCATTGGGATGAGCCTGAGGAACATAACCGTATCCACATGCGGGCTGATAGAAGGAATAAAGAGGTTTACAGGCGAATGGCCCCAGGTGAATCTGGCCATATCCCTTCATGCTCCCGACGATGAGAGAAGAAATGAGATAATGCCTGTCAACAGGAAGTGTCCGGTAAAAGAAGTTGTGAAAGCGGCAGGGGAGCACGCGGAAAAAACAGGCAGAAGAGTGACCTTT
Organism: Bacillota bacterium; assembly: GCA_030530305.1. GTDB lineage: Bacteria > Bacillota > Clostridia > Peptostreptococcales > Anaerovoracaceae > RGIG7111. Next base: position 7,499 of record JAUMVF010000034.1, on the reverse strand, counting down.
GAATATGCTCTGATGGACGGTTTCAACGATTCGATCCATGACGCGGAAAAACTCGCAGGTCTCCTGAGAGGTATGCTGTGCCATGTCAATCTGATACCGCTCAATAAAGTGAGAGGATCGGCTTATTCCGGAACCGGAAGGGAAATCGCAGAAGCTTTCAGGGTAAGGCTTGAAGCATGGGGTGTTCCCGCGACCATAAGGCGTGAGCTGGGAAGCGATATCGACGCTGCCTGCGGGCAGCTCAGAGCGTCATATTCCGGCACAACAACGGGTGTGATTTGAGTTTATTCTGTTGATAGCAAACAGTATGTAGTGTATAATCAGTTTATAGAATAAAGAAAGCGGCCGCGTTGTTTCAAAGCGGCATCAGCATAGAAAGAGAGGACAGAGCCATGGTGAATTTACTGGTAGGTCATAAAGGAAGCGGCAAGACTAAGAAAATGATAGATCTCGCCAATGAGAGAGCGCTTGAGGCGGACGGAAGTCTGATATTCATCAACAAGAATGAAAGGCTCATGTACGACCTTACACATACGATCAGGATCGTATGTATGGATGATTATCCGGCAATAACCAACAGCGATGAATATATAGGTTTCATATACGGCATAATCAGTTCAGACCACGATATCGAAGCGATGTACATAGACAGTCTGCTGAAGCACGCAGATGTTACGCTTGAAGACCTGCCTGTTTTTATTGAAAGGCTCAAGAAGATCACAGAGCAGCACGACATAGAGTTCATTGTCAGTGTCAGCGCTGAAACTGAAGAAATGGTCGGCGTGGATTTCTCGGGATGCAACATCCTCAATCAGTGATCGAAAGAAAAGGAGAACGAAAGGCGGTGCTTGCACCGCCGTTATTTTCATGAATAAGAAAAAATGAAACGAGTATATTTATATATTTTCCTGGCGGCGTTCTTTTACGGGACCATGGAGGTGGCGCTGAAGCTTGCGGGGAATGAACTTGACCCTCTGCAGCTGACGTTCCTGAGATTCTTTATAGCAGGGATCGTTTTTCTGCCCATCGCCATAGGAGAACTGAGAAGAAACGGCATCAGACTGACTAGAAATGACTATCTTTATCTTTGGCTCCTGGGTGTGATGAACGTGCCGTTTTTTACGGTGGCATTCCAGCTGGGAATAATGTGGTCCAACGCGTCCACGGCCGCGGTGATTTTTTCGGCAAACCCGGTGTTCACCATGATATTCGCACATTTTATGGCGGGAGAACTTTTTACGAAACAGAAGGCAAAAGTCATCGTGATCGGCATGATCGGGATATTCCTGATGATGAGACCGTGGGACATACAGGGCGGAAATACTGTACATGGGATGCTTCTTTCCCTTACGGCGGCTGTGTTCTTCGGCCTTTACACGGTAATGGGCAAGAAGATAACTGCGAAGATAGGTATCATGCCCCAGACGAGTTTGAGTTTCATATTCGGTTCCCTGACACTTCTCGTGGTGATGTTTTTCATAGGAAGCCCGGTGATCGCGGGAGTAAAAGAGAACATATGGATTGTGCTTTACACATCTTTTGCCGTGACCTGCCTGGGATATCTGTTCTATTTCCTGGCTATCAAGAATTCGGACGCGGTGACCGGATCCATAACATTTTTCCTTAAGATAGTGATCGCTCCCATCATGGCGGTCATAGTGCTGGGAGAGCATATTATGTGGAACACATACGCGGGCATCGTATTTATGCTCCTCGCGTCCTTTATGAACATCAGACAGGGAATGTGGCAGAGAGACGTGGAAAGAGCCGCTCAGATGAATCAGGAGCGTGAAGGAAATGACTGAAAGCAGAAAGACTGACAAAAAAGAACATAACAGTCTCGGAGATAAGTTCAGCAGCTTTTTCGGCAGCAGGGAATACGGGATCATGGGCAGAAAAAAGTTTTTCGCTATCCTTGCTCCTATGGTGGAGATAGAGGGCGAGACACATTTTCTATTTGAACTCAGATCTGCCCACATAGACAGACAGCCGGGGGAGGTGTGCTTTCCGGGCGGCGAAATGGAACCGGGTGAGACCTTTGAACAGTGTGCGGTCAGAGAGACTGTGGAAGAACTGGGGATACCTGAGGACAGCATACATATCGTCACAGAGATAGATATGATATATAATTTTAACGGGGCTGAGATACATTGCTTCCTCGGCAGGATAGACGGGGAGGCGGTGAAAAACGCCAGGATCAACAAGGATGAAGTGGAAAAGATATTCACCGTCCCGCTTAAGTATTTTATGGAGAATGATCCTGAGCTGCCTCTCGCCAGAATAGAAGTAATACCGCCGGAGGATTTTCCCTTCGCCAAGATAGGATTTGAAGGCGGGTATAAGTGGATAACCGCAGATATGGAAGTCCCGATCTTTGAATATGAAGGCAACGTGGTCTGGGGACTGACCGGTCGGGTCGTACTGAACATGGTCAGACAGTTCAGGGAGTCTGAAACCTGCGGCAAGAAAGGAGCACATGGATGAAGGATATCGTAAAAGCCGGACTCTGCCAGGTGCCTGTCACTGACAATAAAGAAAAGAACATAGAAGAAGCAGGGAAAATGATCCGCGAAGCCGCGGCCAACGGAGCGGAGCTCATCGCTCTCCCTGAGATTTGGAACTGCCCGTATTCAACTGATTACTTTGAGGAGTACAGCGAGCCGGAAGGCGCCGGGACATACAGTTTCCTTTCGGAAACAGCAAAGGAACTGGGAGTGTACATAGTCGGCGGTTCTATTCCGGAAAACGAAGACGGCAGGGTGTACAACACATCCTACAGTTTTGACAGAGCGGGAAAACTCATAGGTAAGCACAGAAAAGCCCATCTCTTCGATATCGACGTGGAAGGCGGCATAAGGTTCATGGAATCAGACGTTTTCACAGCGGGAGACAGCACTACTGTGTTTGATACAGATCTTGGAAAGATAGGCGTGGCCATATGCTTTGACGTACGGTTCCCGGAACCCTTCAGAAAGATGGCTCTGGAAGGGGCGGAGATGATAATACTTCCCGCGGCCTTCAATATGACGACAGGGCCTGCCCACTGGGAAATCAGCATGAGGACAAGGGCCATGGATAATCAGGTGTTCTTCGCGGCGGTCTCACCGGCCCGCGATATGGAAGGGCCTTATCAGGCATGGGGGCACACATGCGCAGTATCGCCATGGGGCGATGTGCTGACTATGGCAGATGAAAAACCGCAGATCGTGTACGCGGAGTTCAGCGCAGCGAGGCTTAAGGAAGTACGGGAACAGTTCCCGCTTCTGAAGAGCAGACGCCCGGAAATATACTGAGACAGAAAAGACAGAAATAGAGCATAAGGGGAAAAGATGAATAGTTCAGAGAAAAAAAGACACGGAATGAAAAACTGGTTAAAAATACTATCAGCGGCGCTCGTAGTGATGCTGGCGGCTTTTACCGCAATAGCGTGCGGAGAGCCGGAAGCGGAGGAAAGCGAGCCGCTTGATTATGAGATTGGATTCGTTATCGCCGGATCCACTGTAGAGGAGCTGCCAATTGAGAACGATATCTGGCAGGCCCTCATTGAATTTGGTGAGAGCAACGGAAACTCCCACAGATACTATACCGCGGAGACCCACGACCAGGTGGATTATCTCAACTGCGTCAAAAGCGCGGTGAGCAACGGCGTAAAAGTCATAGTCACCCAGGGACATGAAATGGCTCCGGTTGTCAGGATAGCCCAGAAAAAATATCCCGACGTGGATTTCATACATATACAGGGGGCAATGAATTCAAGGAACGAGGGCAAAGGCGACCTTGATCCCGCGTCCAATACCCTGAAAATCAGTTTCTGTGAAGAGCAGGCAGGATTCCTTGCAGGCTATGGCTGTGTGAAGAACAAGAACTGGAAGCTCTCCATCATAGGAAACAGCAGCAACAAAGCTTCAGAGAACTACGCTGCGGGATTTCTGCAGGGAGCTGAGGCCGCAGCCGAAGAAATGGGCGTATCAGACGTGACGGTAAAATGCAGGATGTACAGGAACGGACAATACCGGGAGAAAATCAGAAGGCTTGCGAGCCGCCTGTACAGAAACGATACAGAAGTGATTTTTGTCTGCGACAGCAGATATTACGCTCCGGTGGCAGAAGCGGCAGAAAACAATGACGGAGAATTCATATGTTCTGAATCGGATAAAAGCGCTGAGTACGAAAACGTTATGACCAGCGCGGCGAGGGATTACAACGGAGCGCTCAACTACGCTCTGACAAAGCATTTTGACAACAAGTTCCCAGGCGGAAAGACTATGCGTATGGGAGCCCTCCGGGATTCTGTCATGCTCCCGATGGATGAATCGGAGTTTGACGATTTTTCGGAACAGGCGTATGAGAAGATATACAAAAGGCTGTCTTCGGGCAGCGTGAAAGTGAAGAAAGCGCCTTCAGACCTTTCCGAACTTGGCCTTGAGATAGTTTCCCTGCAGATGATCTGAAGAAACGGGAGTGCATATGTTTTTACCTGTATGCAGAGAAGATATGGATAAAAGGGGATGGAAATGCGCGGACTTTGTCCTGGTGACAGGCGACGCGTACGTAGACCATCCTTCTTTTGGTACGGCTATCATAAGCAGAGTGCTGGAGGCTTACGGATATAAAGTGGCTATCCTTGCCCAGCCTGACTGGAAGTCCTGTGATGATTTCAGAAGGTTCGGCAGGCCCAGACTGGGTTTTCTCATAAACTCAGGAAACGTGGACTCCATGGTCAACAACTTCTCCGTGTTCAAACACAGGAGAAGGACCGATCTGTACTCGCCCGGCGGAAAATCCGGATGCAGACCGGACAGGGCGCTTGCAGTCTATTGCAACCGGGCGCGGGAAGCCTATAAAGACGTGCCCATAATCATAGGCGGCCTCGAGGCAAGCCTCAGAAGGATGGGACACTATGATTACTGGAGCGATAAAGTCAGAAGATCGGTACTTATCGATTCAAGGGCGGACATACTGGTATACGGAATGGGGGAAAGGGCGTCAGTTCAGATCGCCGAAGCCCTTGATTCAGGCATAGAAGCAAAAGATATCAAGTGGATAAAAGGCACATGCGTAAGGGGAACAAGAGAAGACCTGGATGAGGAAATGGTGATCCTTCCGTCCTTTGATGAGATAAAAAAGGATAAGTCAAAATACTGCGAAAGCTTTGCGGCCCAGTACAGGAACAACGACCAGATAAGCGGGCAGAGAATGGCGGAACAGTACGACAGCAATCTGTTCGTAATACAGAATATACCCCAGAAGATACTTACAAGAGAAGAGATGGATCAGGTGTATGAACTGCCTTACGAAAGGGATTATCATCCCATGTACGAACCGGAGGGAGGCGTTCCTGCCATCAAAGAAGTGAAATTCAGCATCACCGGAACGAGGGGATGCTTCGGAGGGTGCAGTTTCTGCGCGCTCACATACCATCAGGGCAGAGAAGTGGTCAGCAGAAGCAAAGAATCCATAGTCCGGGAAGCAGAGATGCTTAAACGGGACAAAGACTTCAAAGGATATATCCATGATATCGGAGGGCCCACAGCCAATTTCAGGAAGCCTGCCTGCAGCAAGCAGCTGAAAAGCGGCGTATGCAGGGACAGGGACTGTATGTATCCGGAGCCTTGTCCGGCGATGGACGTGGATCATTCAGAATATCTGAACGTGCTTAAGGAAGTCAGAGAACTGCCGGGAATAAAGAAAGTGTTCATACGTTCCGGGATACGCTACGATTACCTGATGGCAGACAAAAAGTGGCAGACATTCATGAGGGAACTTTGCGTGCATCACGTCAGCGGCACACTTAAAGTCGCTCCTGAACATGCTTCCTGCGCAGTCCTGGCGAAGATGAGAAAGCCTTCGATAGATGTTTTCGAACGCTTCAGCAGAGAATACGAAAAGATGAATAAGAAACTGAAGAAAAGGCAGTATCTTATTCCATATATGATATCTTCACATCCGGGAAGCCGGCTGCAGGACGCTGTGGATCTGGCGCTTTTCCTGAAAAAAAGCGGTTTTATACCGGATCAGGTCCAGGATTTTTATCCGACGCCGGGGACCCTTGCGACCTGCATGTATTACACGGGAAAGGACCCGCTTACAGGGGAGGACGTGTATGTGCCGCGGGATATGGAGGAAAAGAAGATGCAGCGGGCTCTTATGCATTTTCATAAAAAAGAGAACCGCGGCATGGTAAAGAAAGCCCTTATAAAAGCAGGCAGAAAAGACCTTATAGATGTGCTTGCTCCGAGAGGATCGTCCTCAGGCCGGCGCAGATAGTCAGGAGTTTTATAATGAGCACCTTAGACAAACTGGCAACTGTATATTCGGAATGCGTCAAAGCCTTTGAAGACCGTCATGCAGGCGGCCGTGATTTTCAGGTGAGAGAAATAAACGAAGAGGGGAATCCTGATGATATCATTATTGCCAAAGGCGATAATCTTGAATTCATGAAATACCTGTTGAATAAAAAGGACATGGGCGGCAGGATTCAGCTGGTATACGCGGATCCGCCATTCTATTCCAAAGGGAAATATGAAGCAGTCGTAACGGACGGGAAAGAAAAGATAAAAGTACCGGCGTATGATGACAAATGGACGGAGGGGATAGAGGCGTATCTGAAAATGATATGCGAAAGGCTTTTCTACATGAAGGCACTCGCTGCGGACACGGGATATGTATGTATCCATCTGGACTGGCACGTGGTCCATTACGTCAAAGTGCTGGCGGATGAGATATTCGGAAGGAAAAACTTCCTTAACGAGATAATCTGGGCCTACAAATCAGGTGGGAGCAGCAAAAAGAGCTTTGCCAGAAAGCACGATACGCTGTTATTATATAGGATTACAGAAAACAATTATTTTGAACCTCAGAAGGAGAAGTCATATAACCGGGGCTTAAAGCCATACAGATTTAAAGATGTTGAAGAATTCGAAGATGAAAAGGGCTGGTATACCCTTGTCAACATGAAAGATGTCTGGGAAATAGACATGGTAGGAAGGACTTCTTCAGAGCGCACAGGTTACGCTACACAGAAGCCTGAGGCGCTGCTGAAAAGGCTTATAACTAGCTGCACAAGGCAGGGGGATATATGCGCTGATTTTTTCAGCGGTTCAGGAGTTACGGCAGTTGCCGCCAAAGCTCTTGACAGGAGGGCTGTTCTGTGCGATATTGGTGAAACTGCAATTGATATCCAGCGGAAACGGCTGGCGGAAAACAATACAGGATTTATTTATTTCGAAGAGGTGTGAACGTAAAATGTCCAATGACAAAAAAGAAGAGAAAACAACTCTTTCATTGAAAGAAAGATTTACAGACTGGCGGACAAAGACATTGACGAAGGAGAACGCCAAAGTCTTCTCACTTGACGTGGTATGGCTCCTTATAGCCTGCAGCATAAGTTCATTTGCTGTAGTATCGGTAATGATCCCGAACGGACTGATGACGGGCGGGGTTACCGGTATAGTCAGGATTCTGCAGAAATTCATCGATATCGATTTTGCTGTATTCTT
>JAUMVF010000145.1 GCA_030530305.1 Bacillota bacterium | reverse complement strand
CGATGAACTGCTGACGATCTTCAGCTCCGTATCAAACAGATCCTTCGCAAAGGTAAAACCTGCTTTTCCTTCTGCTTCCGCTTTTTTTCTGAAAAGTTTCAGCGGATCATATAGAAAAACATCTCCTATGCTCATCTCATATCTTCCCGAGTGGACCGGGACGATATTGACCGGGATCTTCGTTTCGCCTTTTGCTTTTACATAGCCTTCGGCCGCTGCTTTCTGGACCTCGCCGGTCCTGAGGTTGCTGCAAGCTGTCTCCACCTGAGCGCCGGACACGGGAAGAATGCTTCCGTTTTCAATTATTACCCGGAAGGATCCTGCTTCGCTTTCACCGGAAGTCTCCAGCCGGATCTTCAGTTTCCTGCCGCTTGCCGCCAGCATGATCCCTGAAAACAAAGGCACAGCAACACAGGCAATGAGCAATGCCAGCGTTACTGTCTCATTTGAAAACAGGTATGCGATACCTGCCGCTATTATGATTATGCCCCAGGCTATCCTTCTCTTTATCATAGTTCCAGACCGATCACTGCGATTTCGCGCTCGTCACGGTTTCAGACCGAAAACGGCATCTTTACTTTTTTCAGAGTTTCATCCAATACGTCCCCTGCCGTCATCCCTTCGGCTCTGGCCTTCTGGGACAGAAGTATCCTGTGAGCGCACACGTCTTTGAAAACTTCCCGCACGTCTTCTGCCGTCACGTAATCTCTGCCGTCCACAAAAGCGCAGGCTTTTGCCATATGGCTGACGGCGATGGCGCCTCGGGGGCTCACTCCCAGCTCCGTCAAGGGGTCTTCTCTGGTGGACACCGCCAGATCCGTTATATATGAAACGATCTCATCTTTCATAGTCATGGCAAGACATTTGTCCTGCAGCGTTATCAGCGTATCGTAGCTGATGGCCTGACTTACTCCCGCGTAAGGATCCCTTGTCTGCCTTTCTCTGATGATATCCATCTGACTGTCCCGGTCGGGATATCCGATGGCCAGCTTTATGAGGAATCTGTCCAGCTGAGCATGAGGCAGCATCTGGGTGCCGGCCCCGCCGACCTGGTTCTGGGTCGCGATGACGATGAAGGGGTCCTTGAGAGGATGGACCACGCCGTCCACAGTTACCTGCTTTTCTTCCATGGCCTCTAAAAGCGCCGCCTGGGTCCTGCTTGAAGTCCTGTTGATCTCATCGGCCAGCAGCAGATTCGTATCGTTGACCGTCCCCGGCATATATACGAAGGCTTCCTTTTCCTTGTTGTAAATGGAAAAACCCACGATGTCCGAAGGCAGTACGTCCGGCGTGAACTGTATCCTGTTATATGAAAGGCCCAGGGTCTTTCCCAGGGTGACTGCCAGGGTAGTTTTTCCCACTCCCGGCACGTCGTCCAGGAGGATATGCCCTCTCGCAAAAATGCTCATGAGCACTTTTTTCACCACGTCATCCTTGCCCTTGATGACCTTCTGGGTTTCGTTCAGTATGTTCGTTACTTCTGTGTACATTTTTCTTCTTTCCTTTTTAAAAACTATCTCTATAGATTTAAGCACATCACGCGAAAAAATTAAACCCCCCCACAGGGGTTGTTCGCATCCACATCTTTTAAGTGAAATTTTGCCATATGGAAATTTCAATTAAACTTCCAACGTTTTCTAAGCTCTGAAACTATCTTTATGGCACAGTTTAACGCAAATCAGTGGAAAAAGGCAAAATACGAACGCACAAACCCACATCTTTTAATTGAAATTTCACATATAAAAAAGTCAATTAAAAAGTGTGGGTTTATGAATTCCATGTTAGAACTTATGCGAAATACCTTGTTTAAAGCTGCCTCAGGGCTGCCACCAGTTCGGTCTTTTCGTTGGCCTTGGCGTCCTTTTCTTTCAGGACTCTTGCAGGTGTTCCGCCGACTACCACGCCCGGCGGCACGTCTTCAAGCACTACTGCGCCTGCAGCAACTACTGAGCCTTTACCGACTCTCACGCCTTCGATGACTACAGCGTTGGCGCCGATGACTACGTCATCTTCGATTATAACAGGCTGCGCGCTTGGTGGTTCAACGACTCCCGCAAGCACTGTGCCTGCGCCGATGTGGCAGTTCTTTCCTACTGTTGCTCTGCCGCCCAGGATGGCTCCCATGTCGATCATGGTACCTTCCCCGATGACCGCGCCGATGTTGATCACAGCGCCCATCATGATGACAGCGTTATCACCGATCTCCACCTGGTCTCTGATGATGGCGCCCGGCTCGATGCGGGCGTTGAACTGTTTCATGTCCACCATCGGGATGGCTGAGTTCCTGCAGTTGTTCTCGAGGAAACAATCCTCTATGCTGCCCCGATTCGCTTCAAGGGCCGGCTGGATGTCTTTCCAGTCTCCGAAAACTATCCTCAGGTCTCCCTCGCCGAAAACCTGGCAGCCCGGGAAATCCACGTCCCCGCTTACTGTCATGGTCAACTTGCAGGGTGTCTTTTTTTCTGCTTCCTGTATAAATCTGATTATTTCTCTTGCGTCCATTTTGTCCTCTCTGTCTTCGCCACGGAGCCTATCGCCCGCGTAGCGTATTGATTCTCCGCCGGTCGCGTATCATTGCTCCGGCGGTGCATCATGTTCTTCCGCGCATTCGTGCTCT
>JAUMVF010000144.1 GCA_030530305.1 Bacillota bacterium | reverse complement strand
CATTAGACTTGATTTTGTCTAACTATTTGGGGTCACTTCAGTCGGAGGGCGGCTTTTTTCTCAAGGTCGACAGGTTCAGTTCGTGCCAGTTTGTGGTGATCCTTTTCGAGGCTATTGCCATAGGCGCAGTTAACGTGTTTGTCCTCATAACAGGTTATTTCATGACGGAGAAAAATCAGGCCGATCTTTTCAAGCCCGCAAGGCTCTTCATCGATATGTTTATGTTCGCGGGGTTTTTCTTTTTGGGAAAACTCATCGCAACAAACGGCGTCCCTACCGAGAACTACATCAACTACATTGCCTTCTACAACTGGTTTATCTTTATCTTCGCCGGACTTTACGTGTTCTCGCCGTTCATCAATAAATTGTGGAGATCTTTATCAGGCCGCAACAAGGTGATCCTGATGACACTGATGTTCGTGCTGTTTTCGCTGTATCCGGAACTCATCGACAGTGCTCATCTCCAGGGTGTCACGGCGATAAGTTACGAGGGCGACATGTCCGGATATACCATTGTCCAGTTTGTCCTCATGTATCTGACCGGATGCTCGTTACGTGATATCGAAAACAACAAAGATAGCGTCAAAAAAACAGCCGCCAGACTGCTGCATATCTCGGAGAAAGATTTTAATGCCAAAACCCTTCCGGTCCTCTACCTCCTGGACCTTGCGCTGATAATAGCCCTTTCATATCTCGAAGCTTATATGTTCGGCACTCAGCCGCATGAGACTATAATGTTCAACTACAACAATCCGCTCGTCATCTTCCAGGCCGTGCTCGTATTCCTGATGTTCAAGAATATCAATATTCCGAACAGCAAAGTCATTAACCTGATCGCGAAAAGTGCTTTCTATGTGTATATCATCCACCACAATTTCATAGTCATTTTCAACATCCATCCTTACAGGATAGATGATCCGCTGCTGCTTGCAGGATTCCTTCTTGGAATGGGACTTTTGATCTTCGTCCTCTGCTTTGTCTGCTTCATCGTCTACGATCTGACATTCGGAAAGCTTATTGCCCTGATCGCCCGCAAGTGGAAAAAAGGCAGATATATTAAGGTCGACTGATATTATCTGCCCGCGCGGTACACAGGGTCGTTCCTGTGCTCTTCGAACCAGTGCTCGATGAAATCTTTTACCCTGCTGGTCCCGTAGTCGTTGCCGTCTTTTAAGTAATAGTTGAACGGGCCGTATCCGATAAAGTCATCCACGAGGATCATGTTTTCGAAGATAACAGTCCACTTGTGCCCCGCGAAAAGCACCTTATCGCCGCGCTTGAAGCCTTCGAAAACACCTGTCACGGCGGGCGATATGCCTTCGCTGAAACAGACTGAACGCGGGTTGACAAGCTCGTTCGGCTGAATGGCTTTGGCGCACCACTCATTGCCCGGAACCGGATCGGTCAGCCACCACGCTTTGTCCTTCTGCTGAAAAGTAATGAACTGCTTGCACGAGAGCATTTGCTTTTCGCTCAGGAGCGTAATGCCCTGAAGCTCTGCATTTACTTCAAGGTCCGGGCGGTTCTGCACGATCCCGAAACGCCCCGGCACCGATCTGAAGATCTGATGGTCAGGCTTGGGAAACCTGCAGTAAGACGTCTTCCCCTTGCCCTCGCCGCGGCTGATCAGCTTTTCCTCGAGCGTCATGTATGCATACGGCTTAAAGCATTCCCTCTTGTAGACCTTGTCGTAATAGAGCAGGCAGATAAAGTGCTTGCCCTGCGCTTCAAACTTCTGCTTTATAAGGTCCATGACCTTTACAAATGACTCTTTGCTGACCGTGTGGATGCAATTAAACCTGTCACAGCTGATATATCCGTTGCCTTTGACGAACGTGCGGTAGAACTCCATCTCCGAGGTGATCTGTTTATCAACACTGAAATAATAATGCTCATCGCCGCTGCCGTAATGCCAGAAGGGCTTCATCTCCCACTCACCGAGCATATCGTATCTTTCGATATCCTCGTCTATATTGAATTCAAGACTCCGGTTAAACTTGTTGAAAAGACTCGTCGCAACTCTTTGCGCAACGTCGTCAGGTATTATGTTTGTGGCTCCGAATAAACCCATAGTCTTATCCCTTATTTGTGAAAATGAAGCAGCGTCTGCTGTTCTGTATATCCGATCTTCCTGTAGAACTCATTTTCGCCGCCGGTCATGCGTTCAGCACCCAAAGGACGGAGCACGGCGTCGTGGTTATATGTATCTGATGCGTTTATTAAAACATATTCACGGCTGCGGTTAAAGGACCGGCGCCCCTAAGGCCGTTTTTGCAAACTACCGACAAAATATGCAAAAACACATTTTTAGGCGGTAGTTTTTTGCTCATTGATCGCTGTTGTGCAGTTCAAACTACCGCCTAAAATCGCAAAAATCTCATTTTTGTCGGTACTTTTTGTCTCAAAAGCCTGTTTTGCCATTGAAAACTACCGCCAAAAACAGCCAAAATGTGTTTTTTGTCGGTAGTCCTGCCATTTGACCGCTGCCGGCACTCATAAGACCTACAAGAAACGGCACTTTTTCGTTTCTTGTAGGTCGCCAATATCGCACCTACAGACTGAATCCGCGATTTTGAATTTTTCATCTGTAGGTTTTTCGAAAAAAAGCCCGTTCAGAGACCACACCTACAGATAAAAATAGACTTTTCTCGATTTTTAT
>JAUMVF010000033.1 GCA_030530305.1 Bacillota bacterium | reverse complement strand
AGCGGAGAAGAAAGTGACTGAAAAGAAGACTGAGAAGAAGGCTGAAACAAAGAAGTCCGAGACCAAGAAGGCGACGGAGAAGAAAGCGGCAGAGAAGAAGACGACAAAGAAAACAGCAGAAAAGAAGACGTCAACAAAGAAAGCTGACGAGAAGAAGACAGAAACTAAGAAAAAGGCAACTAAGAAGGCAGAGCCCAAGAAGACTGACGATAAGGAAAAGACGGCTAAAAAGAAGACGACAAAGAAGGCAAAGGCAGAGGAGCCTAAGCCGGAAACAGAAGAAGTCAGAACAGAAGCGGCAGAAGTTCCTGAAGAGGAAGTTGAAACCGTAAGCGCAGAGACGATAGATGCCGTTGAAGCAGCCGCTAAAGAGATGGCGGAAGACCCGACCCAGTCTGATGAGGATGCTCTGGCCAAGATGGACGAGTACGTGAACGACCTTGTGGAGATCGCTAACAAGAAGAAGGGCGAGAAAAAAGGCGTTCTCACATATACAGAGATATCAGAGGCTCTTGATGACGCTGAACTGGACAAGGATCAGTTCGAGAACATAATAGACCTTCTCAATGAACATGATATAAAGACCGTTTCAGATAATCAGGACGGATCGAATACAGATGAAGATTCTGACAATGAAAGCGGAAGCAAGAAGGAGGCAGAGACGGACACCAGCCTGTCCAAGGGCGTTGCGGTAGATGATCCTGTAAGGATGTATCTCAAAGAGATAGGGAAAGTACCTCTTCTTACTGCAGATGAAGAAAAAGAACTTGCCAAGCGCATGGAACAGGGCGACGAGAAAGCCAAGCAGCAGCTCTGTGAAGCGAATCTGAGGCTGGTAGTAAGTATAGCTAAGAGATATGTGGGCAGAGGAATGCTCTTCTTAGACCTGATTCAGGAAGGAAATATGGGTCTCATCAAGGCCGTGGACAAGTTCGACTGGAGAAAGGGATATAAATTCAGTACATATGCCACATGGTGGATAAGACAGGCTATCACAAGGTCTATAGCCGACCAGGCAAGGACAATAAGAATCCCTGTACATATGGTCGAGACTATAAATAAACTGATAAGAGTTTCAAGACAGCTTCTCCAGGAAAAGGGAAGAGAGCCGCAGCCTGAAGAAATAGGCAAAGAGATGAATATCTCAGCGGACAAAGTGCGCGAGATCCTTAAGATAGCTCAGGAACCTGTTTCCCTTGAAACGCCGATCGGTGAAGAGGAAGACAGCCATCTGGGAGACTTTATCCCCGATCTGGATGTGCCTTCACCGGCAGACGCAGCGGCCAATTCCATGCTCAAGGAGCAGCTGGCTGAGGAACTGAAAACTCTGACAGAAAGGGAAGAAAAGGTCCTGAAGCTGAGATTCGGTCTGGAAGACGGCAGAGGCAGGACGCTTGAAGAGGTAGGCAAACTGTTCGATGTAACGAGAGAAAGAATCAGACAGATAGAGGCCAAAGCCCTGAGAAAACTCAGACATCCGAGCAGGAGCAAGAAGCTGAGAGACTACCTGAAATAGATAATGATAAAACTAACAGACAGATTAAAAAGCATAGCAAAAGAACTGACAGCAGGAGAATCCATGGCCGACATTGGTACCGACCATGGTTTTCTGCCGTTGTACCTGTGGGAAAACTCCATTTCACCCAAGGTCATAATGACAGACATCAATGAAGGTCCACTTCAGATCGTGAGGGGCAACTGCGAAAGACTGCATCCTTACTATACCTTTGATATACGTCAGGGGGACGGCTTAGAACCGATTGAAAAAGACGAAGTATACACCATAGTCATAGCCGGGATGGGAGGCATGCTCATAAGTGACATACTGGCAAAAGACATGGAAAAGAGCAAAAGCTTCATGAAATTCGTCTTTCAGCCCAGAAGCAAAAGAGGGTACTTAAGACATTTTCTGTCAACTAACGGATTCAGGATCAAACGTGAAAAACTCGTCCGTGAAGGCGGCTATATCTGCAGCATAATCACCGCGGTCAGAGATGATGACTATACTGTCGGCGAAGAGCTTCTTGCCCATGACTGCGATTCTGTCGCCTGGGAGGTCCCGCACAGGATAAACAGGAAGAATTCCCTTTATGAAGAGTATCTTGTAGGCATTTACAACAAAGAGGCTGATATCTACAGGAAGATGAGAAAAGGCGGAACTGACGAAGAAGAGATAGAAAAGCAGATGGACCGCATAAAATACATGAAAAGAGTGCTTGATGACGAACGATATTTCTACGATGATTGTTTTACTGATTGATTACCGGAGGATATATCATGAGATTTGAAGATGTTATAAATGAACTGGAAATGATCGCCCCGGTGGCGACCCAGGAAGAATGGGACAACAGCGGTGTTCAGATAGCCTTCAGAGGCTCTGGCATCAGAAGGATCATGACAGCCCTTGAGATAACCGATGAGGTCGTATCTGAAGCCATCGAAAGGGGTGCGGATCTTATAGTGACCCATCATCCGCTTATCTTCGGATCGATTGAAAACATCGACAGCGCTCAGATCGAAGGGCAGTACATACTGGATCTTATCGGGAACAATATCTCAGTTTATTCTTCCCATACGCCTTTTGACATGTGTGAAGGAGGCAATAACGACTATCTCGCTTCAGAACTGGGACTTCGGGATGTCGAAGGCTTTACAGTAAAGAAGGACGGGATACTCGTAAAAGACATGATAGGAAGGACCGGTTATCTTCCGGAGGTCATGTCTTTGGGGGAACTGGCGGATATCGTCTCGGGGATACTCGATATCCAAAGACAGAGCGTAAGGACCGTGGGAGAACTGTCTGAAACCATTGAAAAAGCCGCGGTATGCACAGGCGCCGGCGCTGATTTCATAGAAACAGCGGTGGATAACGGATGCGATGTGCTCATTACAGGGGACGTAAAGTACCACGACGCTCAAAAAGCAAAATCAACAGGCCTTTGCGTCATAGACGCAGGTCACTACGGAACCGAAAAAACATTTACAGCCAACATGGCCGGCAAGCTGAGAGAACGTCTGGTAGACCAGGTCGAAGTAATCGAAAGCTCTGCCGACATAGATCCTTTTACAAAAGAATGATGAATGGGCAGGCCAGACGGTCGCGTGTCTATTGACACGAGGAAAGTCCGGGCTCCACAGGGCAGGGATGACAGATAACGTCTGCCGTAGGTAACTATAGGGAAAGTGCAACAGAAACACACCGCCGAAACGGGTAATGCCGTGGTAAGGGTGAAATGGCGAGGTAAGAGCTCACCGGCGGCATGGTAACATGCCGGCCGTGTAAACCCCATCCGGAGCAAGACCAAGCAGGGCGTATGTGGCAGCGGCCCGCTGCCGCCCGGAGGTAGGTCGCTCGAGCATGCCGGCGACGGCACGCCTAGATAGATGATCGTCTAATACAGAACCCGGCTTACAGGTCTGCCCATTATTATGAAAAATACTCTGTTTTTGTGAAAAAACAATTTTCTGAGCAGATACACAAGATGATGTTGCCTGGCTCCGGCAGGGACGGCACATAAAGTGCTTTTTAGTCTGAAAACGTGTATTTTTCAATGATTGCGGAATGTGAAGGTTATGTGAAGAAATCGCATGATCACTTCACATTTCTTTTTTTTGTCATAGAATATGATTGCATCATTGGGAGGAAATAAATGATTATTGTAAACAAGAAGATATTACCGCTTTTCATATCGATTATCATGATCGCAGTATGTTTCATACCTGCGGATATCTTTGCTTCTACGAAAACTGTGACCTCCCAGAAGGAAGTTTCTTTCTCGCTTAAGGTCCGCTCGTATAACAGTGTGAAGCTGACATGGAAGAAAAGAGCCGGCAAGGATGCGGAGTACAGCATTTACAGAGCCCGCAGCGGCAAGAAGTTCGTAAGGATCGCTAAAGTGAACGGTGAGAAAGGATCTTTTACAGATAAAAAACTCAGGACCGACAAGACGTACAAATACAAGATCGTGTCTCTCAGGACAGAGATCGTAGAGGTTCCGGATGAAGATGCTGAAGAAATCAGCGCAGAAAACGATGTAAGTGAAGCAGACGCAGGCGATAGAAATTCTGACACAATAACCGTAAAGACTTACGCCTATTCAGAAGTGAAGAAGGTTACTCCGATAATTGCAAAACCGAGATCCTTCAGAGCTTCCAGGTGCGGAAGCAGTACCAGCGTCAGACTTAGATGGAAAAAGTCAAAGGACGCTGCGGTATATAAGATATACAGATCGTCAAAGAAGACCAAAGGCTACAGCCTTATAGAAAAACTGCCGGCTTCGGCAAGAACATATAAGGATAGGGACAGCAAATCAAAGCCGGTATACTACTACAAGATCAAGGCTGTAAGAAAAGTAAACGGAAAAGAGCACAGCAGTAAAAAAGTAAGAGCGAAGGTATATGTAAAATACAAGATCAGCGGCAAGAGCGATTATACCGCAAGCCGTCTGGCAGCGTACTTCAAGGCCAACGGCAAAAAGTATCCTTCGTACTACAGAAAGCATTCAAGCGCAAAGACGATAAAAGAGTTTGCGAAAATATATGTGAAAGAGTGCAGAGCTGAAAACATCAAGCCTGAAGTGGCCTTTGCCCAGTGCATGCTGGAGACAGGATGGCTCACATTCGGAGGTGACGTAAGCATTACTCAGTATAACTTCGCGGGTCTGGGAGCAACAGGCGGCGGAGTTCCGGGAAACAGCTTCAGTACCATCAGGAAAGGCATAAGAGCCCATATACAGCATCTTAAAGCCTATGCTTCAAAGGCGCCTCTCAACAAGAAATGCGTAGACCCGAGATTTTCATATGTCACACGTGGCACATGCAGATACGTTGAGTGGCTCGGCATATATGAGAACCCGCATAACGCAGGCTGGGCAGCCACACCGGGATACGGCGCCAATCTGGTAGAGATGATCAAAGACATCTAGATAAATCCTTAAAACTACACGAAAACACTGTTGATCCTGAATATATGGGCCGACAGTGTTTTTTCAGTGCTTCATAGTATTGACTGGGCTATACCATGCGAATATAATGTCTTATTAGTGCATAAAGGAAAGACGTATGAATAATAACGACATCAAAGAAGAAAAACAGAATACTCCGAGACCGGAAAACAAGATGGGGACCATGCCTGTGACCAGGCTCATCTTTTCCATGTCAGGGCCGGCGATCCTTTCAATGATGATAATGGCCATGTATAACATCGTGGACAGTATCTTCGTATCAAGGCTCGGCGAAAGAGCGCTGGAATCCATAACCATAGCTTTCCCGATACAGCTTCTCATGATCTCAGTTGGAGTAGGTACGGGAATAGGTATAAATTCCCTGATCGCAAGAAGACTGGGCGCAAGGGAATTCGAACAGGCAGACGCTGCCGCGGGAAACGGCCTGAGACTGACTCTCATAGGCGGCACGATATTCACGCTCTTTGGTATATTCGGAACACGGTGGTTCATGCATCTTTTCACCCATGATGAAAGTGTAGTGAACTTCGGTTCAGACTATCTGAGCATAGTATGTATTTTCAGCATGGCGATAATGATCATAACAACTACCGAGAAGATCATACAGGCTACGGGGAATATGATATATCCAATGCTTTCCAGCATACTGGGAGCCGTAGTGAATATAGTTCTTGACCCTATACTGATATTCGGGCTGCTGGGAGCCCCGAGACTGGAAATGAAGGGTGCTGCCATTGCTACAGTAACAGGTCAGATCTGCAGCATGATACTTCTGCTGTTCCTTCTGTTCAAAAAGAAGTACGATGTGAAGGTGAATATAAAAGCGCCTTTCGACGGCAGGACCATAAAGGAAATATACAGAGTCGGTGCTCCGTCAATCATAATGCAGGCCCTTGGTTCGGTAATGCAGTTCGGCATGAACGCCATCCTGGAGTTGGTATCACCGACAGCAGTTGCAGTCATGGGCGTATACGGCAGACTCCAGTCCTTTGTATTTATGCCGGTATTCGGCATAGGGCAGGGCTCTATGCCTGTAATGGGATTCAACTATGGCGCAAGGAACAAGAAACGCCTTATAAAGGCTTTCAAAGTCGCGTTTCTCGTTTCATTTACTATCATGGCATGCGGATTCATAGTGTTCCAGGTATTTCCGGAACAGCTGCTGGCCATATTCGACGCGTCGGATAACATGTATAAGATCGGTGTCCCGGCGTTCAGGATAGTGAGCATTTGCTTCCTTCCGGCGTCATTTGGAATAACTACGTCAAATCTTTTCCAGGCGACAGGCCACGGGCTTTTGAGCCTTTTCGCGTCCTTCATCAGGCAGATGATAGGAATACTTCCTCTGGCATATATGTTCTATGCTATCGGGAGAGGCGACCTGGTATGGTGGGCCTTCGCTCTGGCAGAGATACTTGGTACAGCCTATGCGGTAATAATGCTCAGATACCTTTACAAAAATAAGATAAAGAACCTGGATGCGGCATAAACCCTCTGAACTTGCATTTTTAGGGGGGGGAGTATAATTAATTAGACATATTCCGTTATTGCACTGTTTGTACCGTTGAATAAACAGTGCTTTTTCGTAAAAGGAGAGATAACAGATGTTTTTTACTGGCGCAGGATCGATAGGTTTGATAATATTCTCAATCTTTGTCTTGATTGTATTTATTGTTGGGTTAGGCATTACCATAGCGGGAGTGTTAACACTTGCATTGACCCGCACGAAATGGAAGGGAACGAAAAAGAAGAAGGTGTTCATTGCAATGACCGTGATAGGAGCTGTCATGGTCATAATACCGACGATTCTGTTTTTTATCGTTCGCGCAAACAATACTGCTGTTGAGGATATGTACGCTCCGTACTTTGATACAGGAGAACGGGTAACATATCATACTGAAAAAGATGATGCCGGTAATTATTTCACTTTTCAGTATAAAGGGACAGATTACGATGAAATAGTTCCTCTTAATTTCGATGGAGAGGAATTTGAAGGATACTATCCAGATAATAAATTGACCGAAGAACAGGCAGTAGTCAACTTTGGCCCCAAAAGGAATCTGTGGGACATTTTATTGAACGAAGATGGAGCATATACCGCGTTTAAAGTGAAAAGCAATTCAGGCAAAGAACTCCTTACAAATGGCTATTTCGTCTTTTGTGCAAAGAAAGACAGAGATACTGTAACGAAGTATTACGAAGATCTATCCAACTACGATTATTATTATGAAAAAAATGATGAGCAGATGGGCGATGAAGGGACACGTATCAAATTTGACGGAATAGAGAGGATGGATAAAACAAAGATAGTAAAAAACCCAAAGGGCAAGGAAAAAAACATTGACCTTGTTAGTAAAGACCATATTTTCCTTGGTTCAATATATCTGCGAGTTCATAGACAAAAAGCCTATGTCTTTCTGGAAGGGGATGACGAAGATGAGTCAAAGGACAAGTATGTTGAACTCCCGGACAGCCTGGCAAAGAAGATAATTCCACAATTGAAGTAAAAACAGGAGAAACATACATGAATAAGAAAAAGACGACCAGGGTATTGGCATTAATATCAGTTATGGTTTTGATGACGATTATTTCTGGCTGTGGGACAGATGAGGCTCTCCAGGTATATGATGATGCAAGAGCAAAGATGCAGAAGGCGGTAGATATAGAATACACAGTTAAGGCAGATTATTCTTGTCCTGATGCAGATTTAGGCAAAAAGATTTCAGGTACTTTTAATATCGCACCTACTGTTGTGTTTAATGGCGAGGAATTAGAAGCAAAGGCGTTATTAGATAATCAAACAATATACATCAAGGATGGAGTTGAGTATGTTCATATTGATGAGGGAAAGCATCGCGGGAAGAAACTTAAACTATCATTTGAAGAAGACAAAGATATAGCCGCACAAATGGAACGGTTTCTTGCTATCGACATGGCTCGGGGTATTGAATTAAAAAATGAGCATATTGAAAAAACAGATTACAGTGAAAACAAAGATTTCACATCTTGTAAATTCATTATAAAAGAGGAGTATGTTAAGGAGTATCTTGAGAAATTCCTCGTAGAATACACTTTTACGGATGATTCGGCCACATTCCTTGCATTCATTTCCACAATAGAAATAACTGACGGCGATTTGACGATAAATGCCGATATAGATAAAGAGGGATATATCAAATCGGAAAGTTTCAAATGCAATGTAAAATATAACACGAATAAAAAAACTTCTGCAGAGTTTGAGATCAATGCAAGTGTGAAAATTAAAAACGTTGACGCCAGAATCAAAATAGATTTCCCAAATTTTAAAGATTATGGTGACAGCTGGTATTAAATCAATCATACCTGCATCCTATTAAAAGACAGGCGGTCTTTTAACAAAGACCGCTTTTATGATATAATTAAAAACTGGTAAATAGTGTTTATTGCCGGCTGAGGCAGGGTATCACAACTGGCGTAGAATCAGGTTGGACGGTAAGTCAGACTATACATCAAGAGGCGAAAATGAGATTAGGAATCGACGTAGGATCGACAACTGTAAAACTCGTACTTCTGGACGATGAAGGAAAGATAGTATACTCAAGGTACGAGCGTCACATGTCCAACGTATTTGAGACTGTTGCGGACATGCTGAAAGACCTCCATGGAGAAATGGGGGATTTTGAGGTACACGCGGTAATCACAGGCTCCGGCGGACTTTCTTTATCAAAGCTTTTGGGACTTCATTTCGAGCAGGAAGTAGTTACATGCAGCAAGGCTGTGGAGACTCTCATACCGGAGACTGACGTGGCCATAGAACTGGGCGGAGAAGACGCCAAGATCACTTTCTACGGGCAGACTGTGGAGCAGAGGATGAACGGAACCTGTGCCGGCGGTACGGGAGCTTTTATCGACCAGATGGCAGTACTGCTCAATACTGACGCGGCAGGCCTCAATGAAGCGGCAAAGAACCATAAGCTCATTTATCCTATAGCCGCCCGCTGCGGCGTATTCGCAAAGACAGACATACAGCCTCTTATCAACGAGGGAGCAAGCATAGAGGACCTTTCTGCCTCCATATTCCAGGCGGTAGTCAATCAGACCATAAGCGGTCTGGCCTGCGGCAGGACAATCAAGGGAAACGTTGCTTTCCTGGGCGGACCTCTTTCGTTCCTTTCAGAACTGAGAGAAAGATTTATAGATACACTTCAGCTTAAGGAAGATCAGGTGATATTCCCTGAAGATTCCAAATTTTTCGTTGCCATAGGCGCAGCAATGGTATCTGACAAGCAGCCTGTGACTACGGTGGAAAAACTGGTTAAAACCATCACTGAAATGGATCCGGATGAACTGTCAGAGACCAAACATCTGCAGCCGCTTTTCAAAAGCGTGGATGAATATCAGACTTTCTGCGACAGGCACGGCAAAGACAAGCTGAAGACTAAGGATATAAGCAGGGCAAAGGGAAAGGTTTTCCTGGGCATAGACGCGGGATCGACCACTACCAAAGCAGCCCTCATAGACGAAAACAAGAACCTTCTGTACTCATTCTACAGGAGCAACGAAGGAAAACCACTGGAAGCTACCATGACCATGCTCAAATATCTTTACAGCAAGCTTCCGGAACATGCATTTATTGCAAATGCAACAGCCACAGGATACGGGGAAGGACTCATCAAGGAAGCCTTCAAGGTGGATCTTGGCGAGATCGAGACTATGGCTCACTACAAGGCTGCCGAAGAATTCCTGCCGGGAGTCGACTTCATACTTGATATCGGCGGGCAGGACATGAAGTGTATGCGTATCAAGGACGGAGCTATCTACAGCATCATGCTCAACGAAGCGTGCTCATCAGGATGCGGATCCTTCATCGAGACATACGCAAAGTCTGTGAACATGGATGTTAAGGCATTTGCGAAAGAAGCGCTCTTTGCATCGAACCCGGTAGATCTGGGCACCAGATGTACTGTGTTCATGAATTCCAAGGTAAAACAGGCCCAGAAGGAAGGCGCCACCATCGGCGACATTTCAGCAGGCCTTTCATATTCAGTCATCAAGAACGCCCTGTACAAGGTAATCAAACTCAGAAATCCTGAAGAAGCGGGAAATAAAGTGGTAGTACAGGGAGGAACGTTCCTTAATGACGCAGTGCTCCGGAGCATTGAACGGATTCTGGACAAGGACGTTGTGCGTCCTGATATTGCGGGCATCATGGGAGCATACGGCGCCGCCCTCATCGCCATGGAAAACCACGTGCCTGACACAAAATCATCCATAATGAAACTGTCCGATATGGACGATTTCAGCGTAGAGAACACGCACACAAGATGCGGCGGCTGTGAGAACAACTGTCTGCTTACCATAAACAAATTCAACGACGGATCTAAATTTATTACAGGAAACAGATGTGAAAAGGGAGCTGGCAAGGACAAAGAAGCAAAGAAACTGCCGGATCTTTACCAGTATAAATTCAACAGGCTCTTTGACTACAAACCTCTGTCAGAGGAACTTTCCACCAGGGGAGTTGTGGGCATACCGAGAGTACTGAACATGTACGAGAACTACCCGTTCTGGTTCACTTTCTTCACCAAACTGGGATTCAGCGTGAAGCTTTCACCGCCATCCAGCAAGGCGATATATGAACGGGGAATGGACACAATATCTTCCGATACCGCCTGCTATCCGGCAAAACTGGTACACGGACACATAAAGTGGCTTGTAGAACACGGCGTAAAGTGGATTTTCTATCCAAGCATCAACTATGAGAGGATAGAAGACGAGACCGCGCCTAACCACTATAACTGCCCGATAGTTGCCACATACCCGGAAGTAATCGCAGGCAATATGGATGACGTGTTCAGCGATCACGATGTTACTTTCACACATCCGTTCCTGCCTTATGACGACGACAGGAAACTTGCGAACGCTCTGTACAAGGTGCTCAAGAGGACAGGCGTTTCAGCAGCGGAGGTTGAAGAAGCAGTCAGCGAGGCCAGGGCGGAAGACAAGAATTTCAAGGATGACATGAAGAAGCAGGGCGAATACGCTCTGAAGTTCGCACGGGAGCACGGCAAAAAAGCCATCGTTCTTTCCGGCAGACCTTATCATGTGGATCCTGAGATAAACCACGGTCTGAACAAGGTCATTACATCCTTCGACATGGTCGTGCTTACAGAAGATTCTGTGGCTCATTTGGGACATCTGCCAAGACCAGTCAGAGTACTTGACCAGTGGATGTACCACTCAAGGCTCTACAAGGCAGCTACTTTTGCCGGCACTACAGATGATGTGGAACTGGTGCAGCTCAACTCATTCGGCTGCGGACTGGATGCTGTCACCACCGACCAGGTGGAGGAGATATCGAGGAATAACAACAAGCTCTATACAGTCCTCAAGATAGACGAGGGGACCAACCTGGGCGCGGCGAAGATCAGGATAAGATCCCTGAAAGCGGCCATGGAAGAGCGTGATAAGAACGATATACACCATAAGGAGAACAAGGAAGGCTATCACAGGAAAATGTTTGAGAAGCAAATGAGGAAGGATTACACGCTCCTCATTCCTCAGATGGCTCCTATACACTTCCAGTTCTTCGAAACGGCGCTGGCGCAGATGGGACTTAAGGCAGTGCTGCTGCCACCGGTATCAAAGGGCGCTGTTGAGGAAGGCTTAAGGTACGTAAACAACGATGCGTGCTATCCGACCATAGTCACACTTGGCCAGGTCATCGCATATCTCAAGTCGGGCAAACTCGACCTGGAAAAGACAGCGATATTCATGTCCCAGACAGGCGGCGGATGCAGAGCCAGCAACTACGTATCACTGCTGAGGAAAGCTCTTGTGGACCTTGAAATGGAGCAGATCCCGGTTATTTCATTCAACCTTGCGGGACTTGAGACTAACCCGGGATTCAAGATCACAGTTCCGATGCTCAAGAGACTTATCATGAGTATCATCTACGGAGACGTGCTCATGAGAGTGCTTTACGCCACAAGGCCGTACGAGATGGAACCAGGCTCAGCGAACAAGCTGTATGAAAAGATGTCCGAGCTGGCCAATGAAAACATCAGGACCGGCAGCATGAGGAAGTTCAAAAAGAACGTCAAGACCATCGTGGATGCTTTTGACGAGCTTCCGCTGAAAGATATAAAGAAGCCGAGAGTAGGTGTAGTGGGAGAGATACTCGTAAAATATCATCCTGTTGCCAACAACAACATCGTAGATGTTATCGAACAGGAAGGCGGCGAAGCCGTTGTGCTGGATCTTATAGATTTCTTCCTTTACGGCATGTACAGTAAGGAATTCAACTACGTGAACCTTTCGGGAACATACGGCCAGATGCAGCTGAACAAACTGGCAATCAAGTTCATTGAATATATCCGCAAGCCGGCCAGAAAAGCTCTCCGCGAAAGCAAGCGCTTTGATGAGCCAATGCATATCGAGGAAATAGCGGAGAAGGCCAGTGAGATTATTTCCATCGGTAACCAGTGCGGTGAAGGATGGCTTCTCACAGGCGAGATGGTGGATCTTATCGATAACGGCGTAGAGAATATCGTATGTCTGCAGCCTTTCGCATGCCTGCCTAACCACGTAGTTGGAAAGGGCATGATGAAGCCTCTGAGAAAGAGAAATCCTCTTGCCAATATTGCGGCTATCGATTACGATCCGGGCGCCAGCGACGTCAACCAGCTGAACCGCATCAAGCTGATGATGGCCACCGCCTACAAGAATCTTGAGACAAAGGAAAAGAAGAATGCCTGATCGGGCATGAACATTAAAAAGCGCAGGAGCACCCAAACTCAGACGAAAGGGTGCTCTTTTACTTGTAAATATTGAAACCATCGCCTTTCTGAAGTATAATAAAAAAGTCAAAAAATAATCAAGGAGGTCGACCGATGGGTAGACATGGAACTATAGCAGGAAGAAAAGAAAAGCAGGACTCAAGACGTGCTGCAATGTTCACAAAGTACGCGAGAGCGATCTCGGTTGCTGCTAAAGGCGGCGGAGATCCCGAATACAATATGTCTCTCCGGCATGCGATAGAAAAGGCGAAAGCAATCAACATGCCTAATGACAACATCAAGAGAGCCATCAAAAAAGGAACAGGCGAACTTGACGGTGAGACATATGAAACAGGAAGTTTCGAAGGATACGGAGCAGCGGGAGTAGCTGTTATCGTAGACGTTCTCACAGACAACAAGAACAGGACTACATCGAACATCAAGCACGCTTTCGATAAATTCGGCGGAAATCTTGGAACACCGGGATGCGTATCATACATGTTCTCAAGAAAAGGCGTAATAGTCATTGAGAAGACTGACGGAGTAGATGAGGATGAGCTCATGGAGGCAGCTCTCGAAGCAGGAATGGACGATCTGGTAGAATACGATGACTGCTTTGAAGTACTGACTGCCCCTGAAGATTTTGCGGCAGTATCCGAAGCCCTCAGAGAAGCGGGATACGAATTCGTAGAAGCAGACGTTGAATATTTGCCGTCCATGGAATCCACACCGACAGAGGAGCACGACATCAAGAATCTCAAGAAGATGATCGAGATCCTCGAGGACGACGATGATGTGCAGAAGGTTTACCACAACTGCACCATCGATCTGGAAGAATGATTGGACATTGAAATATCAACATTCAGGTGGTAAAATAAAGATGAATCCTGAAGTGTGCGTCAAGGTCATGTAATTAAACCTACGTAATGACATTGGGAGCTTGAACGCCGCGCCGATGCCAGGCCTCCTCAGAGTGGAAGGCAGAAGCAGGACTAGAAAGCACCCCCCTATTTTAGATAGGGTGTTAATTATAACCTGGACGGCATGTCGGGATTTTTTCCAACATAAAACGAAGGCTGTGTGCCTTCGCTTTTTGTATATATTCGTTATTCTGACTATATCTCTGTGAAGCTTACCTGTCTTCCGTCAAACAGCGCCAGATGTTCAAACCCAAGTGATTTGAGATAGGCGACAGCATCATCGTATTTGTGCGCCAGATCCTTTGTGAAGTGGGCGTCAGAGCCGTACGTCACGATAGGATGCGATGCCGGAAGACTGTTCCTGCTTTTCCATATTGAAAGATAATCTTCCAGGATCTCTTTTGAAGCAGTAGTTCTGTCTCCCATGCCGTATCTGAAACTGGATGTATTCAGTTCGATGCCCTTGCCGTCGTCTATGATCATTTCAAGGATGGCGTGGATTATCTCATCATAAGGTTTATAGTCCGGCACGTAAGGTGTGTACCTGTCAATTATATTGAAATGTCCCAGCACATCATAATCTTTGAATTTCCCCAGATTATCATACATGTACTCATAGAAATCCATCACCGATTCTTCGACCGGCTTGACAGAGTAGTCGTTTTTGTAGAGATCGTTCCCGCAGAAACAGTGGAATGAGCCTATGATGAAGTCGTAATCAAAGCCCGCAGCGGTTTCCTTGCATTTTTCAATGGTATCCCCGTGCTGGATGCCGATCTCGATTCCTTTGCGCAGTTTTATGCTGCCTGCATATCTATCTTCATAATCGAGCAGTGTGGCGTGGTATTTTTCCATGTCAATAAGAAACGGGAACTCCGGGTCCGGATAATCCGGGTCGTAGTGGTCCGTTACCGCCATTTCCTTTATGCCCAGTTGGATGGCTTTTTCCACCATATCAGACAGAGGCGTATCGCTGTCGTCTGAAAATGATGAGTGGGTGTGATAGTCGTACATTTATCTTTTAATTCCTTTCGGCTTTGCTGTATAATAAAGTATAACACAAAGACAGGAGTTTTCTATGGAAAAAACAATAGTGATCATAGACGGCAACAGCCTTATAAACCGGGCGTATTACGCGATGCAGAGGCCAATGATGACCAGTGAGGGAATATATACACAGGGAATCTTCGGCTTTCTTAATATGCTCAGCAAAATAAACACGGACTATGAGCCGGGTTATATGGCAGTGGCCTTTGATCTGAAGGCGCCGACCTTCAGGCACAAAGAATATGACCAGTACAAGGCGGGCAGGAAGAAGATGCCGCCGGAGCTTGCAATGCAGATGCCGCTCCTGAAGGACGTGCTGGGCGCTATGAACATAAAGATGCTGGAGATGGAAGGATTCGAAGCAGACGATATCATAGGCACCATCGCGGTCAGGGCAGAGGAAGCGGGCCTGGAGCCACTTATCATCACAGGAGACAGGGATGAGCTTCAGCTGGCTACAGACGTGACCAGAGTGCTCATAACGAAAAAAGGCATCAGTCAGTTCGAGATCTATGACAAGCAGGTCATGATCGACAAATATGGTTTTACACCGACCCAGTTCATAGATTTCAAGGGACTCATGGGCGACCAGTCCGACAATATACCGGGCATACCCGGAGTCGGTGAAAAGACGGCCCAGAAACTGATCATAAAATACGGAAGTGTTGAAGGGCTTATCGAGCATGTGGATGAACTTTCAAAGAGCAAAGTCAACGAAAGCATCAGGGAAAACACCCAGCAGGCAGTGATGAGCAAGATGCTTGCCACCATCAATACCAATGTACCCATCGACCTTGACCTTGAGGAATGCAAGGTGGAGGAACCTGACTATCCGGAACTGATAAAAATATACAGAAAGCTGGAATTCAACAGTTTTCTCAAGAAACTGGACAGCGGGGAGGCGGATCTTGCCGCAGAAGGTGAAACTGCCGTGGATATAGACGGACAGCTGCCCGAACCGGTGATAATAAAGGACAAAGATGACCTTAAGAAGATAGAGGATACCTTCGGCAAAAGCGCCGCCGCAGTACTCAAGACATTCGGAAATGACGATCATAAGGCAAGACCTGAGGTATACGGTATATGTCTGATGAGCGGCAGTGAATTTTTCTATATCGATTGTGGTGAAGAAGGAATGACAGAAGCCGCGGCGCAGATGCTGAACGGGATGGACCTGAAATTCTCCGGCCACGATCTTAAGAAGGATTATTATGCGCTTATGTGGTACGGACTTGAGGATCCCGATACTGCTTTTGATGCGGCTATCGGACAGTATGTTATCGATCCTTCGAGAAGCTCCTATGACATAAAGACCATGGCTTTTGAGCATCTCGCGTATAACATAGAGAACGAGAAAGACCATTTCAGCGAAAAAGGGCAGGTGGACATGTTCGGCGACGTTTCTGCCGATAACGCTGCTTATGGCGCAAAATGGTGCGTTGTAACGGCTGCTATGGAACCGCTGATAATGAAAGAGATAGAAGAAAACGGTCTTTCGGACGTGGCGGTGAAAGCGGAATTCCCGCTGGTAAAAGTCATGGCTGCCATGGAAAAAGAAGGAATAGCCGTTGACGTGAGCGTACTGAAAGATATCGGTTCGGTCATCACGGAAAGG
>JAUMVF010000032.1:4854-16325 GCA_030530305.1 Bacillota bacterium | reverse complement strand
TCATAACAGGCCGCAATTCCGGGAACCTTCTCGCTATGGCAAGAGATCTGGGAATGGCAGGATACAGCGTCTGCGTGCTCAGACTTTACAAGACCAGACCGAAGGCTTCACAGATACTCAGAAAGATGAAGCCTGAAGCCTACAGCAAGTATGTGAGCGAATATCACGAATGCATCGCTGATGAGGATATGGGAAAAGTTGTCGGAAAACTCCTTGAGCTGGCGGGGGAAAAGAGCCTGCTGGTGCCGGTGGATGATTATTCGGCATATGTGGTTGATGAATACAGGGACATGCTCTCTGAAAGATATATAGTTCCCGGCGTCAGGGATACCAGGGGCGCCGAGGCTGAACTTATGGACAAAGCGAAGCAGAAAGAACTTGCGGTGAAGGCTGGCCTTCCGGTGCTCAGAAGCGTAGTGATACCGGACAAGAATCATATCCCGGAAGATGTGCCGTTCCCGTGCTTTATAAAACCTCTGGTAAGCATGAAGTCCGTAAAGACTGTCATGAGCAGATGCGAGGATATGGAGGATCTGAAAGCGAAGATAGGCGAAGGAGGTCTTATCGCCGAAGAATTCGCCGATATCGCGGAAGAATACGCTCTGCTGGGATACTCGTCCGGAACAGGGACCATCGCGCCCTGTCTGTTCAAGACCCTCAGACCGGGCACCAGAGCCAGAAAAGGAGTAGCCGCTACAGGTGTTACTGTTCCCTGCGGCAGGCTGGGTGATCTGATCAGTAAAAGCATCGGTTTTGTGGATTCACTCGGATACACCGGGCTTTTCGATATAGACTTTATAAAGGATACGCAGGGAAGGATGTTTTTCCTTGAGATGAATTTCAGAGCAGGGGCATCTATGCATGTTTTTGCGGAAAAGGGCATAAACCTTGCGGGCATCACGGCAGATAATCTGTTGAAGGGCATAGAATTGCCTGATATAGAAGGCGATGTGCCGGAGACGACTTTTGCCAGCGAGAAAGTCCTGCTGGAAGAATACGCGTCAGGGGATATAAGCAGGGAAGAATTTGACAGTGAAATAAACAGCGCGGACGTGCTGTTCGTATATGACGAAAGAGATACCATGCCGGAAAAACACTTCAGGAAAGGCCTGAAGAAGGTGGATTTATTTCGTAAGATAAAGAGAAAAGGGTAAAACAGGGAGAAAAGAAATGGATAAGTTAGTCGTAGTGCTGTCAAGGAACTATTCCACGGGGCTTAGCGTGATAAGATCGCTGGGCGAGGCGGGTTATACGGTCGATCTGATAGCAAGCGCGCTGAAAGAAGGCAGATCACTTGCCATCTCAAAGAGCAAATACATAAGAAACGCAGTCGAGGTGGTGTCTCAGAAGGTCGACAACAGTGAGGATACGGATCTTCTGAACGAATTGCTGGCATATAAGGATCAGTTTACAGAAAAGCCTGTTCTGATTCCCACTGACGATTACACCGCATCCGTGATGGACACCAACAGAAAGGCCCTTGAGGACATATTCTTCATGCCCGGGATCACCGTTGAAGGTGAAAAACTCACTACATACATGGATAAGAGCATCCAGTGCAGGATAGCGGAAGAAGCGGGAATGCCGGCACCAAGGTGCTGGGTGGTATCACTCAGGGAAAGACCGGTGCGGATTCCGGACGACATGGTATATCCGTGTTTCTGCAAACCGCTGGAGAGTTTTACCGGATATAAACAGGAAATGGCAAGATGCAATGACAGGGAAGAGCTTTCCGCCCATCTTGACAGTCTGTCAGAAAAATTCAGCGAAAGATCATTTCTGGTCCAGGAATTCATCGATATAGACAATGAAATAGATATCGAGGGGGTATCTTTGGATCAGGACGTGATCCTCACCGGAGTCGTTTGGAAATCCATAGTTGCAGGATACGAAAGAGGAGTTCCTCTGGCAGGGGAATTTATGCCTTTTGACAGGTTCCCGGGACTTGAGGGAAAAGTCAGGGAACTGCTGAAAAGGTACCATTACCGAGGTATGTTCGATCTGGGCATAAATATCGTAGGCGATGAGTACTACTTCAACGAGATAAACTTAAGGAGCGGTGGCACCAACTTCGTGTACTTTTCCAGCGGAGTCAATCTTCCGGACCTTTTCGTAAAAGCGACACTCGACATTCCTCACGGACAGGAGGAAGAGACGCCTGTGTTCGGTAAGAAGTATTTCTACGAAAAAGAAGGCTACGAGGATCTGCTCCATGATATATTGAGTGAAGAAGAATTCAACGAGTGGAATGAGAAAGCAGACATAAAGTTTTTTGTAAATGACAAGGATCCTGAACCCGGTGAGATATTCATCGAAGATATGGAGAAAAGGCGCAGAAGGAAGGCTGCGCGTGAAGAGCAGATAACATCCGTAATGGCTGAGACCGGATGGACCCGTGAAAAGACGGAAGAGACCATTAAGGAAGTATGCGCCAGGCTGGATATAAAACGTAAAGAGTACGTAAGATATAAACTCTGGAACGTAGAGCAGCCCGATGATCTTGAAGAAGAATATAAGAAACGTTTTGAACGGCGCGAACGGAAAAAGCAGCAGCGGGAAGCTTGCCTGCAGGCTGTTATCGACGACACCGGAATGGAGAGAGACGATGCTCTTGCTATGATACGCGCAGCAAGAGAAAAGACGGGAATATCCTTTAAAGACTATGAGAAATATACCTTCTGGAAAGTTCCGGAAGAGGAACAGGAAGAAAAATACCTGGAGATCGAAAAACGCAAAGAAAGAATAAAGAAGAACAGGGAAGAGTGCGTTCAGGCGGCCATGGAAGACATGGGGTGGTCCAGAGAGGAAGCTCTGGAAAAGATAAAGGATGCCCGCGAACGGACAGGAATATCCTATAAGGATTATAAGAACCACCACTTCTGGAAAGTTCCGGAAGATAAGCAGCAGATGCATTATGATAAACTTATATTGAGGAAGAAATAAACGGTGACGACATGGAAAACAACAGCAACGGTCTGGTAGTAGTTTTATCCAGAAACTATTCTACAGGTCTCAGCGTAGTAAGATCGCTGGGTTCTGCGGGGTACAAGGTGGATCTGGTAGCCAGCGCTTTCGGGAGCGGCAGATCCGAACTGGTCTCCTGCAGTAAATACGTCAATGAATCTGTTGAGATAGTCTCCAAGAAAGTAAAAGACGGGGACGATATCGAGCTTCTGGAAGCTCTTCTCGACTACAGGGGGAAGTATGATCAGAAGCCGGTTCTTTTCCCGACAGACGACTATACCACGTCCATAATGGATCTGAACAAAAGCCTGCTGGATGACATATTTGTTATGCCTGAGATCATAGGAGGCGGTGACGGCTCCATGACCCACAGTATGGACAAGCGTGTTCAGAGTGAGCTTGCGAAAAAAGCCGGATTGCTGATACCCAAGGAGTGGGTGTTCTCTCTTGAGGAGGAGATCGTCATTCCCGACGATATGGTATACCCGTGCTTCTGCAAGCCGATAGAAAGCGTTACCGGATACAAGCACGAAATGAAAATGTGCGAGGATAAAGAAGACCTTCAGAGCCATCTGCACAGACTCAGGAGGATATTCGACAAGAGATCGATCCTTGTACAGGAATTTCTGGAGATAGATAACGAGATAGACCTTTCCGGAGTATGCCTGGATCAGGAGATAATAATACCGGCAGTCATCAAGAAAACCCAGGTGGCCCAGTATGAAAGAGGAGTTACTCTTGCCGGCAAGGTGGTGGATAACGAAGAGATAGCAGAGATATGGGACGGCGTTATCGCAATGATGAAGAGTTTCCACTACTTCGGTATGTTTGACATGGAATTCAATATCGTAGGCGATAAACTGTATTTCAACGAGGTGAACCTGAGAAGCGGCGGCCCGAATTATTCATATTTCAAGAGCGGAGTTAATCTGCCTGCGCTTTTTGTGAAAGAAGCTTTGGGCGAAAGACATACGCCTGAAGAGGAGAAGGTCACTTCACTTGGCAAGCACTTCATATACGAGAAAGTAGCCTGGGATGATTATCTCAACGGGATGATAACCAAACAGCAGCTCAATGAACTTATAGACAGGGCGGATATACGTCTGTTGTTCGACGATGACGATCCGGCACCGGGAGACTACTTCAAGGCCAGGATAAAAAGAAGAAAACTCAGTATGAGGAAGAAAAAAGTCAAGAAATTCATCAAACGGAGGATATTCCCGCCTCTCAGGCGTATCAAGCATTTTCTTGCCGGATATCCTCAGGCGTATAGGAAGAACGACCGTGACCCCAACTCCGAAGTGCCAAGGATACTGGTTTCCGGAAGAAACTACTCTACTAACCTGACCATTGCAAGATCACTGGGCAAAGCAGGATACGAAGTGGAAGTACTGAGGATATTCCAGGTAAGGCCTAAAAAGAAGAACGTCATGAAGAAGCTGAAGCCCGACGCTTACAGCAAATATATCAAGGCGTATTATGTCTGTGTATCACAGAGGAGATCCAGAAGGATCGTCAAGCGTATGAAACGAATTGCGGATCCCGACAGGAAGATGCTCCTGATACCTGCGGATGACCTGATAGCTAATATCATAGACGACTATATGGATGAACTCAGTGAGTACTATTATCTTCCGAATATAAACGAGACGCCTCGCGAGATAAACAAGCTCATGAGTAAGGAATACCAGAAAAAACTGGCTGCGGAATGTGGACTCCCTCTGGTAGGAAGCTGCGTCATAAGTACACGCGACGGACAGTTTGAGATACCTGACTCAGTCAATTATCCTTGCTTCATAAAGCCGAATATAAGCAGATTCAGTTCCAAGAGCAGGATGCGTGTCTGCAATTCGGAAGAAGAACTGAGACAGACTCTGGAAGATTTCTCAAGGAAGAAGAATATAGAGATGCTCGTGGAAGACTATATGGATATAGACAAGGAATACTCGCTTCTTGGTCTGAGCACCAGGGAGGGTGTGGTAGCGCCGGGATTCTTTGTTGCCACCCATGGCGGACAGCAGGAGCACCGGGGAGTTGCGGTTACAGGACAGCTGCTTCCGTGCAGGGAGCATCAGCCGCTTATATCCAACCTTATTAAATTCGTTGAATCTCTCGGATTTGAAGGTCTGTTCGACATAGATCTGATCGAGACCAAGGACGGCAAGATGTACTTCATCGAGATCAATATGAGGTTCGGAGCATCGGGATATGCTGTCACAGAGTGCGGAGTAAATCTGCCGGGGATGTATGCCGATTATGTGCTCAAAGGAAAGCCCATCGATCTTAACGCCAGCATCGATGACAACTGCTGTACTTTCATAAGTGAAAAGGTAATGATAGAGGAGTATGTCAAGAGTCGTATTTCAGCTGCTGATATGAGACGGATGATGAAGGAAGTTGATGTTCACTTTGTAAAGAATGAAGACGATAAAGCGGCATACAGGCATTTCAGCAAATTCTATCCCATCTCCAGGGTAATGAGAGTTGCCCAGCGTTACTGGGACAAGAGAAAAGAGGAGAGAGCAAAGCAGCGTGAAGCAGAACGTCTGGCCGAGGAACAGCGTCTGGCTGCGGAAGCGCTCGCGGTAGAAAGCGCCGTTCCTGCAGATGAGGATATTTCAACTGCAAATGAAAATATACAGCCTGTACATGACGAAGAGATCGTAACGAAACCTGCAGTAGCGGAACCTGATGAGGCGGATGAACTGCTGGACGATGTTTCAGACGCATCTGATGCCGCAGATGATGCAGGAGAGCCGGTAGATAAGGACGATGACCGTGACGATCCGGATGATCTGAAAGACGATATAGACGATGACCTCGACGATGATGATGACGATGTCGACGAGGACGTTTAAAGAATAAGAGAGGTCTTAGGAATTGAGTCTGAAGAAAAGCATTAAAAACTTCATACTGTCTGTCGCCCCTTTGAGGAAAGCGGCCCGCAGGATGGTCTATTCATCCCAGCGGTCGGAGTACGTAAAGGCGGCAAAAGACGTTGCCACGGATGAGTGTCTTATAGCCTTCTGTACCTTTGACGGAAGAGATTACTCAGACAGTCCCAAGGCGGTATATGAGTATGTGAAACAAAGCAGCAGATATGAGGACTACAGGTTCGTGTGGCTTTTTAACGATCCGGCAAAATATCTGTTTCTTGAAGACGAAAGGACAAGCGTAGTCAAGACCGGGACGAAGGAAGCAGACAGGTATATGCAGAAGGCGGGATACTGGATATTCAATTTCCGCGCTCCAGACAGGTACGAACCTAAAGATGATCAGGTGTACGTACAGTGCTGGCATGGTACGCCGCTGAAGAGACTGGGATATGACATTACATGCACCGGCAACGCAATGAATTCTGTAAGCGAGATAAGGGAGAAGTACAGAAGCGACGCTGAAAGATTTGACTATATGACATCATGCTGCAGTTTCGTGACTGATAAATTCATTTCCGCGTGGAATCTGAAAGAGACAAGCCGGGAAGATGCTGTTCTTGAGACCGGATACCCGAGAAACGACAGACTTGCAAGGTATTCCGTAAATGATATGGAAAAAGTAAAAAAAGAACTCGGGTTGCCTGAAGACAGGAAGATCATTCTTTATGCTCCTACATGGAGAGATGATCAGCACGATGCGGACATCGGCTATGTATATGACAATCCGGTGGATTTCGACTATCTCAAGGAAGAGCTCTCAGACGAATATGTGATACTGTTCAGAGCACATTATCTGGTAGCGAACAGCTTTGATTTCAAATCATACGACGGGTTTGTGTATGATGTTTCGGGACACGATGATATCAACGATCTCTATATCGCGGCCGACATACTGATAACCGATTATTCCAGCGTGTTCTTTGATTACGCGCTGCTGGAAAGACCAATATATTTCTACATGTACGACATGGAAGAATACGCCAATGAATTGAGAGGTTTTTATATCGACATTGAAACGCTTCCGGGACCTGCAGTAAAGACCGAGAAGGAACTTGTGGAAGCAATAAAACTGGAAAAAGGAAAGACAGATCTAGACGGGTTCAACAGAGAATACAACACGATGAATGACGGCGGGGCGTCACAGCGTCTGGCCGAAGCAGTACTGGGAGGCAGGAAATGAAAAGAGTCATAACATACGGTACGTTCGATCTTCTGCATTACGGACACATCAATCTTCTGCGCAGGGCGAAGGAACTGGGGGATTATCTCATTGTTGCCCTGTCTACTGATGAGTTCAACTGGAACATGAAGCAGAAAAAGTGCTATTTCAGTTATGAGCAGAGAAAGCAGCTGCTGGAGTCCATAAGGTACGTGGATCTGGTCATCCCGGAGGAAAACTGGGAACAGAAAAGGACCGATGTCCATGAATACCATATCGATACCTTTGTCATAGGAAACGACTGGGAAGGCAAATTCGATTTCCTTAAAGAAGAAGGCGTGGAGGTCGTATATCTGGAAAGGACTCCCGATATATCAACTACGACAATAAAAGAGGACATGAAAGACAAATAGCATGCCCGGGGGATGAAGCGTAATGATCAGGATACTTGTGAGCCGGTGTCTCTTCGGGGGAGAACCGGTCAGGTATGACGGCCGGGACAAAGCGGAAAAGGATCCCCGGTTTCTGAAATGGAAAGAAGAGGGGCGGCTTGTGCCTGTATGTCCCGAAGTCGAAGGCGGGCTGTCTGTACCGAGACCTCCGGCTCAGATTAGAGACGGCAGGGCTGTGACAGAGGCAGGAAAAGATGTGACTGAAGCCTACGTAAAAGGCGCGGAAGCTGCTCTTGAAAAAGCGTTGTCCGAGGGTGCCGCTTTTGCCGTGATGAAGCAGAAGAGCCCATCATGCGGGAGCAGGTATATATACGACGGCACATTCACAGGCAGGCTGAAGGAGGGCAAAGGTATAACTGCAGAGCTTTTGACACGGGCCGGGATAAAAGTGTTCGGTGAAGATGAGCTTAAAGACGCGGCGGAATACCTTGATTCAATGGAAAAAACAGTTAATAACGGAGAAAAACAAGGAGACTGATATGGCGAGCGTGATAAGGCAAGCTGCCAGAAAAATAAAGTTCATGCTGACCCCGGAGGACAAAAGGCACTATTCCAAAAGGGAACTCCACATCAGGGCAGTGATGAAGGAGACGGGATGGTCCCGGAAAAAGGCTGTCTCAGTTATGACCCAGGCAAGAGAAAAACTGGGAGTCACCTTCAGGGATTACGATGTAAAAGGTATGGCTTTGCTATCTGAAAAAGAGCAGGCAGAACTTGCTGAAACAATAGTAGCCAACAGGAAGAAGGCCATAGAGAAGAAAAAACAGACATCCCGGATGCGGGCTGAAAAACATGTGGAGGACGTGGCCCGCAACTCAGGAATGACCAGAGAAGAAGCCCTTGAGAAAATGACTGCCTGCAGAGCAGCTACAGGAATGTCATTTGAGCACTACAGCAAATATCATTTCTGGAATATTCCTGAGGAGGAACAGGGTCTGTACTTCACCAAGGGAATGGCTGACGCGCTCAAGTTGAAGTACAACAGGTTCTATGACATCAGGAATATCATCTTTCATAAGAATCTTTTTCTCAAAGAGTTTGATGAATATCTGGGCAGGCCATGGATATTCACAGAGAACATTGATAAGGAACAGTTCAAAAACAAATTTGATGGTGAAGAGAAATTGATTTTCAAACCGGAGTCCTCTGCGGGAGGAAAAGGAATCAGAGTCTTCGATTTGAATGAAGATAGCATTGATGAAGTGTATGATAAAATTACAAACCTCGGACCAGGTGTGGTTGAAGGATTCATCAAGCGGCATCCGGAGGTATCCAAACTGTCAACAAGGGCGGTAAATACCGTCCGCATAGTCACCATATTTACGAGGCGAAAAGCAGACGGAATAGAAACAGGAGTTCCTCATTTCGTATACGCGGGATTCAGAATGGGAAGCGGGGACAGCTACGTAGACAATATCCATTCCGGCGGACTGGTAGCGGCTGTGGATATAGACACAGGCGAAGTTATGTCGGATGCGGTGGATTTCGCTTATAAAGTCTATGATCATCATCCTGAAACCGGGCATAAGATCAGAGGATTCAGGATCCCGTATTTTCAGGAAGCCAAAGAGATGCTGGGCAGGGCCATACTTGAAAAGAATATGCTGGGCTACTATGGCTGGGATATCGCTGTCACAGAGAACGGGCCTGTCATAGTGGAATGCAACACTCACCCTGGCGCAGGTATTCTGCAGGCGCCATTCATACATCAGAGAAAGGGCATGAAGTATGTCATCGAGAAGTATCTGGGAGACGCAGAATACGGATACAGTGAGGATGACGACGCAGGAAATGAATCTTCTGACGTATGATCATTATATAAGATCGATAATGGACCGCTTCGATACCGTATATATCGGAGCGGTTCTTTTTTTATGCTCTTTATTGTGATAGAATGTATCTGTATAAGTATGACCAGAAAAAAGGTGATCGTACATGAAAATGATCGACAGGATATGCATCGTGCTGCTCGCGCTGCTGCTTCCGTTGGCTGTCATGTGCTTATCCGAAACAGGTGTATGGAGAGTATCAGACACATATGAATACAGTCTCAAGGAATCCGAGGTACTGAACAAAATGCATCTGGACGTATCAGAGGAAGATGTGGCCCACACCTTCACGAAATACGTCAATGGAAAAACAGATGATTTCCGGCTTGTCGAAAAGACGGGCGCTGTTGAACAGGAACTGTTCACAGAGAAGGATGAACAGTCGATGAGAACCATACGCGATTACGCCGGGTATCTGCTTTACGCAGGAATCATAGCGTTCATCATAGCTGCGGCGGCATATGCAAGACTGAGGATAAAAACTAAAAAAACTACTGTGAAGACCGGTTTTCACGCGGCGCTGGCAGTGTTCATCTGTATACAGGCAGCGAACCTGGTGATAAGGCTTATCGATCCGGTGAGGAACGCCGTGTTCGGATGGCTTTTCAGTTTTCCCGATGAAGAAGATGACCTTCTCACAGGGATAATGAATGGTTCACTGCCGGAACAATTTGCAGTTTTCCAGACGATATTCGCTGTAGTGATCATGCTGATACTATGGTACATATCAAGCATGATAACGAAACCGGAAAAGATTTTTTTCAGGAGGTAAGACGTGGTATATATATTTCTGGCAGAAGGATTTGAAGAAGTTGAAGCTCTCACAGTGATAGATTACCTGAGGAGAGCCGGAGTAGACATAAAATCGGTTTCCATAAACGACAGCTGCGATGTACAGGGAGCTCACGGGGTCACTGTGAAAAGCGACATCGTGCTTAAAGACGCTGACTTTGACGCCTGCGAGATGATAGTTCTTCCGGGAGGACTTCCGGGAACGACTTATCTTGGCCAGTGCGCGGAGCTGGTTGCCCAGATCAAGAACTTTGCCGCTTCAGGAAAGAAGACTGCGGCTATCTGCGCGGCTCCTACAGTATTCGGTAAAGCCGGGATACTTGTAGGAAAGAAGGCTACGTGCTACCCGTCTCTTGAAGATGATCTGACAGGGGCCGACAAAGTCACGGACAAAGTCGTTACAGACGGAAACGTTACTACCTCAAGAGGCCCGAGCACTGCGGTATATTTTGCCCTTGAACTCATAAGGATATTGAAAGGCGAAGAAACGAAGAATGTCATCAAATCAGATATTCTTCTCGATGAGCAGATATAAAAGTTAAGGTGTTCACATGGATATGACTAGAGAAAAAACAGACCTGCATCTTCACTCATACTTCTCAGACGGGACTATGTCACCGACAGCGCTGGTTGAGAGGGCGGTTTCCCTCGGCCAGAATAAGATCGCGATCAC
Source organism: Bacillota bacterium (assembly GCA_030530305.1). Lineage (GTDB taxonomy): Bacteria > Bacillota > Clostridia > Peptostreptococcales > Anaerovoracaceae > RGIG7111. The sequence continues at coordinate 5,520 of JAUMVF010000032.1, read as the reverse complement.
AGACCATGACGGCATAGACGGCGTTGAGGAAGCTGTGCGCGCCGGTGAAAAACTGGGCGTAGAGGTAGTGCCGGGCATTGAATTTTCCACGTCCATGAAGGACGGACCGAAGATACACATGCTCGGATATGGCATCGACATATACGACAGGCGCATCTGTCTGGTCCTGGACGCGCTCAAAGATATCCGCAGGGAGAGGAACGTCAGACTTCTGAAAGTTCTGGGTGAAATGGGATATGAGATATCCGCTGATGAACTGGAACAGGGCGACGGAAGGACATACATCGGAAAGCCGGATATAGCCATAGTCATGGCGAAGAAGGGATATATAAAAGACCCTAACGATGCTTTCGGGCCCGGGGGTGTTTTCAGCACGCCGGAAGTAAAAGCCGTAAAAAAGAGCGAGATAGATACCATAGACGCTATGAGACTTATTCATGTTGTGGGAGGCATAACTGTGCTGGCTCATCCGGGCAAGCTGAAAAGGCTGAAAAAACCGGACGATCTGCAGCAGACGGCAGAGAAAGGCACAGATGACTTCTACAGGGCAGTGGACGCTCTGGTGGAAAGGCTTATAGTCGAGGGCGGTCTTGACGGAATAGAATGCCGTCACACAGATCATACGGAAAGAGACTGCGTAGAATTCGAGAAAACAGCGAAAAAATA
>JAUMVF010000032.1:0-4844 GCA_030530305.1 Bacillota bacterium | reverse complement strand
AGATTACCGGCGGATCCGATTATCACGGGCCGGAATTTGCAGGACACAGAGATTGACATAGAATACAGGTCAATGGAAAGGAGTGGGCCGTAAGTGGCTTTTTTCAGAGATTTAAAAGGATATATACAGGCAGCCAAGGAAAATGACCCGGCAGCAAGGAACGGCTTCGAGATATTCCTCTGCTATCCCGGAGTCAACGCGCTGGCCTGGCATCACTTTTCACATTTTCTGCATACACATCATCTGAAACTGCTGGGCAGGATAGTTTCCCAGCTGACCAGATTTTTTACAGGAATAGAAATACACCCGGGCGTTGTGATAGGACAGCGCTGCTTCATAGACCACGGTATGGCCGTAGTCATAGGCGAGACGACGGAGATCGGCGACGATGTGACCATATACCAGGGAGTGACCCTCGGCGGAACAGGAAAGGACATAGGAAAGAGACATCCGACCATAGGGGACAGAGTAGTTATAAGTACAGGAGCGAAGGTGCTGGGACCTTTCAAAGTCGGAAACGACGTGAAGATCGGCGCCGGATCGGTAGTCCTGCAGGAGGTGCCTGACGGAAGTACTGTAGTAGGTATCCCGGGTACTGTTGTGAGAAGGGCCGGCAAGCCTGCCACAGATCTGGACCAGACGGACCTGCCGGATCCTGTTGCTGTAGAGCTGGAATGCTTAAGACGCAGGATAGTTACTCTGGAGCACAAGCTCAGGGAGATCGAGCAGCCTGAAACCGGTTCTCCCGCCGGTGAGAATGCAGGTTCTCCTGCCGGAGAGGACGCGAAAAGTGAAGGATCACAGACTGAAGGCGCGCAGGATGCCGCCTCTGACATAAGCTGTGAAGATATAGATTTATAACATACGAAAGGACAAACAGTATCATGAAAGTTTACAACACACTTACAAGAAAAAAAGAAGAGTTCGTTCCAATGGATAAGGACGAGGTCAAAGTATACGTATGCGGACCGACTGTGTATAATTTCTTTCACATCGGGAACGCCAGGCCCTTCGTGGTATTTGACACTCTCAGAAGGTATCTTGAATATTCAGGCAACAAAGTAAAATTCGTCCAGAACTTTACAGACGTTGATGACAAGATAATCAACAAGGCCAGAGAAGACGGCGTTACGGCAGGCGAAGTAAGTGAGAAGTACATAGAGGAATACTATAAAGACGCCGCGGCGCTTAACGTGAAGAAGGCGACGGTACATCCGAAGGTAACGGAGACCATGGATGAGATCATACAGTTCGTAAGCGACCTTATCGACAAGGGATACGCCTACGAAAGAAACGGTGACGTATACTACAGCACAAGGAAGTTCAAGGAGTACGGCAAGCTTTCAAAGCAGAACATCGAGGACCTTGAGTCGGGAGCGCGTATAGAAGTCGATGAAGCGAAGGACGATCCGCTTGATTTCGCTCTCTGGAAAGCAAGGAAAGCAGACGACGAGATAGCGTGGGAATCCCCGTGGGGAATGGGAAGACCCGGATGGCATATCGAGTGCTCCACCATGTCCAGGAAATACCTCGGAGAAACGATAGATATACACGCGGGCGGACAGGATCTTATATTCCCGCACCACGAGAATGAGATCGCCCAGTCTGAGGCTCACAACGGCAAACAGTTCGCCAACTACTGGATGCACAACGGATATATCACCATAGACAAAGAGAAGATGTCCAAGTCTAAGGGCAATTTCTTCACCGTGCGCGATATCCTGAAAGACTATGACGGCGAAGTGATGAGATTTTTCCTTCTTTCAGGTCACTACAGAAACCCGATCAACTTCAGCAAGGAACTGATGGATCAGGCGAAGAACTCCCTTGCCAGGATGCAGAACGCCAAGGAGAACCTGAAGCATCTTGCTGCGACCGAAGAGGGGCAGATGAGTGAAGAGGAAAACAAGACATACGAAGGTTTCGACGCCCACAGGCAGGATTTCATAAGCGCCATGGACGACGACCTTAATACAGCAGACGCCATTTCAGCGGTATTTGAGCTTATTTCAGACATCAATGTGGCTGTAAAAGACGGATGCTCAAAGGAATTCGCTGAAAAAGCGCTTGGAGTTTTACAGGAACTTGCGGATGTTCTCGGGATCCTTCAGGACAGCGGTGACGAGGGCATCGATGACGACATACAGGCGCTGGTCGATGAACGTCAGGAAGCCAGGAAGAACAAGAACTTCGCGAGAGCGGATGAGATCAGAGATATGCTGGCTGAAAGAGGTATCACACTGAAAGATACTCCGCAGGGCGTACAGATCATTAAGAACTGATATGAAGGATATCCTGAAGATAAACACAACAGCGCTGGCCTTTATGGGAGACGCGGCATATGAAACAGCCGTACGGGAGCATCTCCTGAAAAAGGGAAAACAGAGACCGGACGTGCTCCACAGGGAGGCTGTGCGGTATGTGAGCGCTCCTGCCCAGGCTGCGGTAATAAAAGAGATGCTGGATGAACTGATGGATGATGAAAAGGCGCTTGTAAAACGGGCCAGGAACAGGAAATCCATATCTAAGCCTAAGAACGCGGATCCCGTTGATTACAAATGGGCTACGGCCTTTGAGAGCCTTGCGGGATACCTGTGGCTTTCAGGAGACAGGGAGCGTTTTGATTGGCTCTGCGAAAGAGCTATAGAGATAGTTGAGGGCTGAAGCCCGGAAGGGAAAAACATGAGTAAAGCAGATCAGTTATTCGTAAATATGTGTCAGAGCATTCTGGATGACGGGTTTTCTACAGAAGGGCAGACCGTGAGAGCCAAATGGCCCGACGGATCGCCGGCGTACACTATCAAGAGATTCGGCGTTGTCAACAGATACGATCTCCAGGAAGAATTCCCGGCGCTTACTCTGAGACCTACCGCCATCAAATCGGCAGTAGACGAACTTCTGTGGATATGGCAGAAAAAATCCAACAATATCAAAGATCTGAGCAGCCATATATGGGATGAATGGGCAGATGAGAACGGATCCATCGGGAAAGCCTACGGTTATCAGATGGGCGTGAAATACAAGTTCGCCCAGGGCGAAATGGACCAGGTGGACAATGTGATCTGGCAGCTTAAGAACACACCATATTCCAGAAGGATAATGACCAATATATACAATTTCAGCGACCTTTCCGAGATGGGTCTTGAACCCTGCGCTTACAGCGTTACATTCAATGTTACCGGGAACAGGCTGAACGCCATACTGAACCAGAGAAGCCAGGATATACTGGCGGCCAACAACTGGAACGTGGTCCAGTATTCAGTGCTGGTGATGATGATGGCACAGGTGTGCGGATATGAACCGGGTGAACTGGTGCACGTCATTGCGGACGCCCACATATATGACAAACACATACCCATTATAGAGGAAATGATTTCGAGGCCTCAGTTCCCGGCTCCGAAGGTGACTCTGGATCCGGACATCAAAGACTTCTATGAATTCACTAAAGACAGCATCAAAGTTGAGGATTACGAAAAGAATCCGCAGATCAAAGATATACCGATAGCTATATAAGAAGGCTGTGTTTTTGCAAAAACAGCCCGGGATATAAAGGGGACTGGTTTTTACAAAGACCGGACAGGAGAAAAAATGAAAGCGATAGTAGCAGTAGATAAAAACTGGGGAATAGGAAAAGACGGGCAGCTTCTCAAAAGGCTTCCCGGCGATATGAAATACTTTAAGGAAAAGACATTGGGACAGACTGTGATCATGGGAAGGAAGACCCTGGAGTCACTTCCCGGCGGAAAACCGCTTCCCGACAGGGAGACGGTGATCCTTACAAACGACAGAAGCTACAGGATCCCGGGAGTAGCCACGTTCAACTGCCTCAGCGACCTGTGTGTCGGGATGCAGTTCTGCGAGACTGACGAGGCTTATGTGTGCGGCGGAGCGTCCATATATGAACAGTTTATGCCGTACTGCAGCTCCTTCCTGGTCACAAAGATATTCGACGAATATCCCGCGGACAGATATTTTCACAATCTGGATGAGGATGAGAATTACGAACTGGTGTGGGAAAGCCCGGTATATGAAGAAGACGGCACGAAATACCAGTTCACTGAATACAGACGCAAACGGGGAGTCGGAAGATGAGCGGAAATATCATCTCAGGAAGAAGCGCTGTCACAGAGGCGCTTAAAAGCGGCAGGCATATAGACAAGATATACATGGTGAACGGGGCAGAAGGCTCAGCTAAGAAAATAGCCGCCATGGCGAAGGAGCGCCGTATTCCTGTTGTTTTTAAAGACAGGAAAGCTCTCGACAGGATGGCGGACGGGGTAGCTCATCAGGGGGTCATAGCCCAGTCGGCTCCGTACAGCTACGCGGAAGTTTCCGACATTCTTGAGAATGCGTCATCGAAGGGAGAAAGCCCGTTTATCGTCATACTTGACGGGATCGAAGACCCTCACAATCTGGGAGCCATAATGAGATCGGCCGAAGGTGCCGGCGCCCACGGCGTGATCATCCCGAAAAGAAGAGCGGCGGAACTTACGGATACAGCGGTAAAGGCATCTGCCGGAGCAGCGGAATATATGCCCTGCGCCAGAGTCACCAATATTGCCCGGACCATAGACGAACTTAAAGAAAAAGGCGTCTGGATCTGGGGATGCGATATGGGTGGCGAAAACTACAGTGACGCGGACCTTTCCGGAGGAATAGCCCTTGTCATAGGCAACGAAGGAAAAGGGATCAGCAGGATAGTCAGAGAAAAATGCGACTTTACTGTTTCCATTCCCATGCGTGGCAGGATAGAATCGCTGAACGCGTCGAATGCCGCAGCGGTGCTCATGTATGAGATCGACCGCAGAAGACACAAGTAGGACCGGACAGCCAGGATCCGGGAG
>JAUMVF010000143.1 GCA_030530305.1 Bacillota bacterium | reverse complement strand
TGTCAACTATCGCGTCGATAAAGCCATGCTCCCGCACGAATTCAGACTTCTGGAATCCCTTTGGCAGGGATTTGCCGGTAGTCTGTTCTATGACACGTTTGCCTGCGAAACCTACCGTGGCGCCGGGCTCTGCTATTATGATGTCGCCTTCCATGGCAAAACTTGCAGTTACGCCGCCTGTAGTCGGATTGGTGAGAACTGTAAGATAAAACAGTCCCGCGTCGCTGTGAAGTTTCACCGCGCCGCTGGTCTTAGCCATCTGCATCAGTGAAAGGATACCTTCCTGCATCCTGGCTCCTCCTGAAACGGTGAAGCCGACTACAGGCATCCTGTGTTCTGTCGCGTATTCGAATATCCGCGTTATCTTTTCGCCTACCGCAGTACCCATGCTGCCCATCATGAAATATGATTCCATGACAAATACACAGCACTCCTGCTTTCCTATCTCAGCAGTCCCGCAGATAACAGCCTCGTTCTCATTGCTTTCCGCCCTTACGGCTTCCAGTTTGCTGCCGTATCCCGGGAACTCTATCGGGTCTTTTGAATCAACTTCTGTGAACATCTCCCGGAAGGAGTCCTTATCACAGATAAGTTTGATCCTCTCCCTGCTGTTCATCCTGAAATGATAACCGCAGGTGCATATATTATGCCTTGCCCAAAGGGCGCTAAGAGTTATTTTCTTATGGCATTTGGGACATGTCCTGGAAGGCGGTTCATTCTGCTCCACAGGCGCGATTTCTCCGCGTCCGCCTTTTTCCAGTTCATTCTTCGGCGCGTGTTTGAATTTCAGGAACGCCATAGTGCTCACCTGCTTTCTATCAGAGTCAGGTCATAATCGCCTGACATGAATCTGTCGTCACTTATTATCTCAAGCTGTTCTTCTATGTTAGTTTCTATACCTTCTATAACCAGTTCGCACAGGGCTGCCCGCATTTTGCGGACGGCTTCCTCTCTTGTGCCTGCGGAAACGATCAGTTTTCCGAGAAGAGGGTCGTAACATGGTGATATCTGTGTTCCCTGCACCAGATAGGTATCAAATCTCACGAAAGGACCTCCCGGTACATGGAGCATCTCCAGCCTTCCTGGCTCAAGGGCATTGATACGGCATTCTATGGCAACGCCGCGCATGAAAACATGTTCCTGTCTGAAATCGATGGCAACTCCGGCAGCCGTCCTGATCTGCCATTTGACCACGTCTCTCTTGGTCAGCATCTCAGTAACACTGTGTTCCACCTGAAGTCTCACGTTCATTTCCATGAACCAGAACTCACCGGATTTGTCCAGCAGGAATTCAAGAGTTCCCACTCCGGAATACCCGACCTTCTTTATAGCTTCCGTGGCCTTCTTATGTAGCTGTCTGCGTTCTTCGGGGTTCATGGCCGGTGAAGGCGTCTCCTCAATCAGTTTCTGATGCCTTCTCTGAACAGAACAGTCTCTCTCACCCAGACAGATGACATTGCCGTATTCATCGGCAAGGATCTGCACTTCTATGTGATTGGCCGGGTAAACGTATTTTTCCAGATATAAGGATCCGTCCCCGAAAGCGGCCTGGGCTTCTGCTTCAGACACGGGGTATGCCGCTGCCAGCTCCTCTGAAGACGAAATGAGCTTTATTCCTTTTCCGCCTCCGCCGGACCGCGCTTTAAGCATTACGGGATATCCTATCTCTTCCGCTTTCTCTACCGCGTCTTCAACTCCCGAGAGCACGTCACTGCCGCTTATTACCCGCAGGCCTGCATCCTCCATGATGTTCTTTATCAGCACCTTATCGCTGAGCCTGTTCATCTCTTCGACGGAAGCGCCGATGAAGGCTATTCCGTTTTCCACGCAAAGGCCGGCGAAATGGGCGTTTTCTGAGAGAAAGCCGTATCCCGGGTGTATAGCCTGGGCTCCTGTCGCCAGAGCCGTGCTTATTATCCTTTCCTCGTTCAGATAGCTTTCAGCGGGAAGGTCCGGGCCGATGCAGTAGCTTTCGTCCGCCAGAGCCACGTGAAGAGCGTCAGCGTCTGCCTCTGAATACACCGCCACCGTGTCTATACCCATCTCCTTGCACGCTCGTATTATTCTTACTGCTATTTCCCCTCTGTTAGCTATGAGTATCTTTGAAAACATTATTTCTTCTCCACAACAGCAAATGAAAATTCTGCCTTGATGCAGAGTTTTCCATCCACATAACCTTCACCTTTGGCAAAGTAAAACGGATGCTTTGCTCTCGTTATTTCGCATTTTGTCTCGAAGACGTCCCCGGGTACCACCGGCGCCCTGAACTTCACGTTATTGAGCCCTGTGTACATCGGGAGCACGTCGTCGGAGATCTTATCCGCCAGGAGCACGCAGGTCGACTGAGCCAGTATCTCGCACTGGATCACGCCCGGTACCACCGGATTTCCCGGAAAATGGCCCTTTAAGAACCATTCGTCTCCGGTTATCTTAAGCTTTCCGTGAGCGGTATCTCCTTCTTTGGTCACCTCATCAAGCAGGAGCATATTGTCCCTGTGAGGGATTATGTTCTTTATGGCTTCTCTATCCATTTCCTCACCTCTTGATCCTGAACAGTTCTGTGCCGTAATCCACCAGCTGGCCGTTCTCAGCGCAGACCTTCACGATAGTGCCGTCTTCTTCTGCCGTGATCTCATTCATGAGTTTCATTGCTTCGAGGATACATACTGTCTGTCCGTTCTT
>JAUMVF010000001.1:51655-70567 GCA_030530305.1 Bacillota bacterium | reverse complement strand
TGGACGTTCCCGAACTCGTCGCGGTGCTCATGGTGCCCGTGTTCGTGATCATGGACGTGATCGTGTTCGTTTTCCTTCTTCATATCATATATTTTACAATAAAGCCTTCACTTTTTCCAGTCGTTTCACACCGGGCTTTCAGACCGGGCGGAGGGGCGCGCGGTTGCATAATTAGCATTTTTAAGGCAAAATAAAGAATATGGAAAACGAAAACGCATCTGGGAAGAATCTCAGTCCAAAAGAGAATCTCGCGCTGCAGATCCTGGAGTTCACACAGGAGCAGATAATAATGCGCATGCCGTATATGAGCAGGGCGGTCCTTAAGATGCCTGCGGTTTTCACTGCGGAAAAGGACGAGACGAAAAAGTACCAGAGCATGTACGCGGACCCGGACACCATGGGTACCGACGGCATGAGCGTTTACTGCAACGCGGAAGGGATAATCCGGTGGTTCGAAAACGCGCCAAGAATGCTTCCCAGAAGATATCTGCACATGGTGCTCCACTGCCTCTTCAGCCATCCTTTCCAGTACACCTCGCTGAAGGAGGACTACTGGGATCTGGCGGCGGATATGGCTGTCGAGCATGTAATCATGAATCTGGGAATGAAGGAGCTGGCCTCCGACAGTGACCCGGAGAAGAAAAAAGTACTCAGGGAGATCGAAATCGAAACCGGAAAGATAACGGCTGAGAAAATATACCATCTGCTGATCTCCGACGAGGACAGAGCCTATGACATGCTGAAGCTGAAAGGGCTCTTCGTGGCTGACACTCATGATTTCTGGATCGACAGGGAACTGACGGTAAGCGATATGATCGTTTCGCGCCAGTGCAGTCTCATGGAACTTGAGGACAAGATCGAAGAGTGGATCCGGGCGGGGGAGAATACCCGTATCGACATGGAGACCCAGACCGGGCGGGAAGGCAAGGCTCCCGGCGCGCTGGTGAAAAAGGTCAGCAGGATCCGCAGGGACGACAACGACTACACAGAATTCCTCAGGCAGTTCACGGTGGACTGTGAAGAGGTACACATCAACCAGGACGAATTCGACTACATTTTTTACACATACGGTATAGATCTTTACGATGACATGCCCCTGATCGAGCCCCTCGAATACAGAGACGCGAAAAAGATAAGGGACCTGGTCATAGCCATAGACACTTCAGGCTCCTGCCAGGGAAGGACAATACGGGATTTCCTGAACAAGACCTATTCCATCCTGAAGAACACCCAGAGTTTCATGAACAGGGTGAACGTGCATATAATACAGAGCGACTGCGAGATACAGCGTGACATTAAGATAACGTCGGAGCGGGAGTTCGAAAAATACATACAGGACGTGGAGGTGGCCGGATCGGGCGGAACCGATTTCAGACCGGTATTCTCGTACGTGGATGACATGATAGAAGCGGGGGAATTCCTCCAGCTTCAGGGACTTATATATTTTACCGACGGCATCGGCAAATTCCCGGCAATGGAACCGGACTACAGGACGGCCTTCGTATTTCTTGACAGCGGGCAGAAGATACCGGACGTCCCGGAGTGGGCCGTAAAGACGGTATTCCCGGCAGAAAACTGAGGCGCGCGGACACGGGCGGTGAAGCGCATTTCTAAATATAAAAGGAGAAGAAAGTGAACATTCAGGAAGCGAAAAAGCAGATCAAAGAAGCGATCAGCATTTATCTGAAGAAAGACAGTTACGGCAACTACAGGATCCCGATCGAGAGGCAGAGACCGATATTCCTCATCGGGGCGCCGGGCATCGGAAAGACAGCCATAATGTCCCAGATAGCCAAGGAACTCGACATAGGGCTCGTTGCCTATTCAATGACTCATCACACAAGGCAGAGCGCTCTCGGCCTGCCGAGGATAGTGAAGAAAAATTTCAAAGGGTCGGAATATGTCGTTTCCGAATACACTATGAGCGAGATCATCGCCAAGGTGTATGAGACCATCGATAAAAGCGGCAAAGAAGAGGGCATACTTTTCCTGGACGAGATAAACTGCGTTTCGGAGACGTTGACCCCGTCCATGCTGCAGTTCCTGCAGTACAAGGTGTTCGGAAGCCACAGGGTCCCGGAAGGATGGGTCGTGGTCACAGCGGGAAACCCGCCGGAGTACAACAGGTCCGTTCACGAGTTTGATATAGTGACCCTGGACAGGCTGAAGGTCATGGAGATCGAGCCGGATTATTCCGCATGGAAAAAATATGCCAGACAGCAGGGCGTACATTCCGCCATAGTCACATATCTGGATATACGCAGAGATGATTTCTACAAAGTCTCCAACAGCGCGGACAGCGTCAGCTACGTGACCGCCAGAGGGTGGGAAGACCTGTCGGAAGCGATCTATATGTATGAAGAAAGCGGTTTTGCCGTAGACGAAGCGCTGGTGAGCCAGTATATATGCGACCGTCATGTGGCGGGAGAATTCATAACATATTACGATCTGTACAGAAAGTACGACATGGATTACCAGGTAAGAGATATCCTTGACGGCAAAGAAGCGCCGGAGACCGCGAAACGCGCCCGGGAAGCGGGCCTTGACGAAAGGATAACTCTTCTGGGGCTCATCACCGAGGCTCTTTCCCCGCGGATCAGGAAAAACATGGAGAAGCGGGACGGCATAAGGAACCTGCAGAAGAAACTGGGAGCCATCAAGAGCGCGGTGCAGGAAAACGAAAACGCGGATGTCAAGGCGCTGCTTTCGGATATGGCTGCGGAGGCTCAGGACGCTCTCGATAAAGCAGAAGCCGCAGGCGGATTGACCATAGGCGAAAGAAACGAAAACCAGTACGTGATCGCTTTTGCCGACGAAGCCGTCAAGAAGACCGAGCTTTCATCTGCGGCAGGCCAGCCGGAGAAGTTCAAAGCCGTTGAAGAGGAATACATGAACAGAGTCAGGGAGATGGAAAGCGACGCGGATACCATCAGCAGCCAGCTGAAGAACGCCTTTGCCTTCATCAAAGACAATCTGGGCGAAGGAAACGAGATGCTCATATTTGTCACAGAACTGACCTTCGATCCTGCCAGCGCCAGATTCATCGCGGAGCACGGCAGTGAAGAATACAATGAGTACAACAAGAAATTCATGCTGTACGAACGGAACGCGGAGCTTATGGAGCAGGTGCAGCGCTGGAGACACTACGATGCTCACGCAGGGCAGAGAGATCCTGCAGGCAGCGGGGAAAAGGCGGCTGCGGATGAAGAAGAAAACGCTCTGAGGAAGAACGCCGCGGTGGAGACCATAAAACTCGGCGGAACAGATAAAAACAAACAGAACTGAACGAAGAGATGGTTGATGAAAGCGGGACATTTGAATACGAAGAAATGCCCGGCGGGATCCGGATAACACGGTACACAGGCGGAGCGGAATCGCTGCGGGTGCCGGAGACGGTCAACGGCGCGCCCGTCAGAGAGCTGGGGGAGTACGCCTTTTATGAAGAGGACGGAAAGCTGCGGAGAGCAGTCGTGCCGGGAACCGTGAAAAAGGTCGGTCCCTATGCTTTTGCTATGTGCTCATATCTGGAGGAACTGGTTCTTGAAGACGGCGTCGAAGAACTGGGGGAGGCTTTTGCCCAGTCGACTGCTGTGAAAAAGATCAGGATCCCGGCATCGGTAAAAGTGATAGAAGCTCCGGAAGAGATCGAAGCTGCCCTTGAAGTAGATGGCGGGAATCCTTTTTTCAAAGGTGACGGATTCGGACTTTATAGTATAGAAGAAAACGGACTGCGGCTGCTTCGCGTCAATCCGGAAGAAGAAAGAGAATCGTATCAGGTGGCTGAAGGAACGATCGCTGTTGCCAGGGACGCTTTCCACGGCAACGGACATCTTAAGTCGGTGGATCTTCCCGTGTCAGTAAAAGAAATACCCGAAGGTGCTCTTTCCGGATCGAAACGCACCGGCAGCGCAGGCGAAGGAATAGAAGAAATAAATGTGATCGGATGGCAGCAGGACGCGCTGCTTTTTGTGTGGGACGGATGTCTGTACAAAAGGCTGGGAGCCGAGCCGGCAGACGGGATCGAACTGGTCTACGCATTCAGGAAAAGAAGGATGCTGACCCTCCCGAGGGATGTGGCGATCATAGATGAATTCGCGCTGACCAACTGCGGCGCGGAGGTGCTGACCATAACTTCGGAGCGGGTCGACATACACAGGAATGCCTTCAGGGGATGCCCCCTGCGGGAGATCGATCTGGTGACCAGATCACGGGAGGAAGAAGGCGATCCTTTGAGGATCCTGTTCCCTACAAGCGTTTCCCATCTCAGGGAAGACCTGATGGAAGGTTTCGGCACAGGCAGAGGTTTCTATGATTTCACGGAGTACGACAGGACTCTTGCCGAGGCGTATCTCAGCAGAGAGAGAATAGACATGATCTTAAACAGGCTTGAGCATCCCGACGGCATGATGATCGGCGTCAGGGAAAAACTCCTTTCCAGGATCCGCGACGAATGGGAAAAAGTCATAGAGATCATTGTAAAAGAAGACGACAGGGACGCGGCCGCGGCCATATGTGACCAGAATATCCTCACTCCCGACGAACTGGATGAGTGGATCCGTTATCTTTCGGAATTCGGAGAAGGCTTCGGAACGTCCGCCAGAGACAAGATGGTCATTTTCATCAGCTACAAGCACGCTAAATTCGGAAAAGAGCAGCATGATTATTCCCTTTGACAGGGAAAGATCATTGACACATTGGGAGCGTTGACCGGCGCGAACCGTTGATATGACCGGACAGCAGACAGGGGCGAACCCCCTGTTTTTTCATGGGGAAAAAGAATTTAAAAAAATTAGCACTCACCTCTTGACAGTGCTAACAAAAAGCGTTATATTAAAACTGCGCCGGGGAAAGAGGCGCAGAACAAAACAAGAAAGACAATTGGAAAATGAACTAATGCCGGCTGTAATACAGACAGAAAGCCGGTATGAAAAAACCAAAACCCTATGACAAAGGAGGAAATAGAAATGTTATTACCAAGCCTTATGAACGGAAACTTTTTTGACGACTGGATGCCGGATTTCCCAAGCGGAAAAGACTTCTTCAGAGGAACAGGCACTAACGGCATGATGAAGACAGACGTTAAAGAAACAGAGAAAACTTTTGAACTCGAGATGGATCTTCCGGGATTCAAGAAGGAAGACGTAACCGCCAAACTGGACAGCGGATACCTGACCATCAGCGCTTCAAGAAATGAAGAGAACGACGAGAAGGACGAAGACGGAAAATACATCCGCAGAGAAAGATACACAGGCAGCTGCTCAAGAAGCTTCTATGTAGGAGAGAATGTAACAGAGGAAGACATTCAGGCTAAGTTCGACAACGGAACACTGAAACTGTCAGTTCCAAAGGACGTTCCCAAGAAGGTTGAAGAGCAGAAATTCATCTCCATCGAAGGATAGAGAAGATGACGGGCCGTTGTCAGAAAGGATGCGGCAGCGGTACGTGTAAGTTAAAACCCATAAAACAACTTCACTCACATAGTTAATACCTCTGAAACTGATCAAAAAGCAGACCTTTTTACAGGTCTGCTTTTGCTGTACAGATCAAATGAAATGTATATTGAAGAAAGGGGGAAAAAAAGTACAATGAAAGTAGTGGATAAATGGCACAAAAAAGCAATAATTTGTGGAGGAAGAATGATCATGAAGAAAAAAAGCAAGATACGCAGGCTTGCCACTAGCCTGTTAGTTTTATCCTTTGCAGTCAGTATGTTCTTCATAGGCACAGCATCCGTGGTAATGGCAGAAGATGAACAGCCTGCTGACATTCAGGATACGTACACTATCGATGGAGTCACGTATTATAATACGGATTCAGATAGCTTCGCCAGCGATCCGGAGCAGTATATCAAAGACGTACTGCTTGGCAAAAGCAGCGAGCTTGTATGGCCGGAAAGCGGCGATTATACATACGACCGTTCAATGACCGACCTCTGGCTGGAAGCAGCGGCAGGACTGTTGCGCGGTAAAGATTACATGGGTGACGGAAGATACACTGTGGCGATCGATAAAGCAGCATGTCAGGGATCCCAGGCCGGATCTTACAGCGTTGGAGATAAAACCATCAGTTTCTTACGTTATCCGTACGTGAATCCGATCACAATGGAAACGTCTTATGACATGAAATCCGATGACATGAAGTCACCTAAGGATGCGGAAAAATATCTCTGGAGGACCGCGGACCTCAATGGAGATCAGAGTTCAACGGGATATTTTAAGAACAGCGGCGATGCTGATGCCAAAACGACTTTCGTGGCAATGATAAAAGCAACCGGTGATTCTACACGTGTGGCAGCAGTATATTTCAACAACTTCAAGGTCGTTGCTCTTTTCCCGGAAGACGCAGGAAAGAATTATGTGACGAGCAGTGTTGAAGATGAGCATTATTCAGATATTTCCGCATCGAATGTAAAAAACAACACCGCGGAAAGCATCAGCACTACACAGACTGCAAGCAGGAACTATTCCTGGCAGGTATCAAGTTCGGTCAGCGGCAGTAAGAGCTTTTCGTTAGAAAAAAGCGTCAAGGTTTCTGCAGAATTCAAGTTTGGTATATTTGAAAAGCTTGGCATCGAAGCAGGTGTTACAACGACTGACGCATTTGAACAGGGCTGGTCCAAAGAAAAGACCTACTCAGATGATAAAGGAACTCAGCAGGAGATATCTGTTGATCTGCCGCCGTACACAAATGTTATGATGACCCAGAAGACAACGACAGCTGATTATACTACCAGATATAATTGCCCTGTTGGTGTCACATATGATGCTACTGTAGTCATATATGATAAGAACGGTGTTTACTCAGTTGACGGTTCCCCTGCGGTATTCGCATATCAGAGCAATGCAGGTCAGAACCTTCAGAAGCGTTATCAGGAATGGAAGGGTGAGGCCCAGACAGGTGACCCGGATGGCGTAAGGTGGTACTATGCCACGGCGCTTGACAGCACAGGGGATACGCATATAGCTGAAGCTATCGGAAAGACAGCCACATATATCCCTATGTCCCCGACTGGAGCGCAGTTCACACAGAAGATGAATGTGATTGCCGGAGAAGTTGCCGGGCTCATGCCGATTTACCCTCTTAAAAAAATAACGACTGATCAGAGAGCGATGGAGATGGCCGTTGGAGATACAGTATACACGGACGATTTCTCGCTTTCAGGATTTAACGAAAAGAATTCACCATATTATGGATTTAATGAGGAAAATGGAACCTGGAAGATAGTAGATGAAGATGGAGTTGAAATAACTGAAAACGCTCCGCTCGAGATATCTCAGGACAAAGTTACCAAAGAGTGGTACGTCAAGGCTGTTGGCTCGGGAACATGCTATCTGAAGTATTACATCGATGAGGACGCGTATGCTACAGCAGAGCATCCGGATGTATTCGCAAAGAACGATGATATACAAACTGCCTTTATAAAAGTGACAGTTCCATATCAGGTAACGTTCAAATTCCAGAACGGCAAGAAAGACAAGACAGTCGATGTCCGCAAAGGCGAAACTGTAGAAGAACCGGAAGTTGCGGATGTACAGTGCAAGAAGCCGACAGGATGGTTCACCGATGAAGCATGTACGGACGAATATGACTTTGACGAGCCGGTAACCGGAGACCTGACCCTGTACTGCGGATGGAAAGACGCTCATACCTGGAAGACATCGTATACCATAGACAAGCAGGCAACCTTAGCAGCAGCCGGTTCCAAGTCGATCCACTGCTCCGTATGCGACGCTGTTAAGCCGGGATCCAAAGTGACGATTCCTAAGAAGAAGGTAACGCCGACTACTCTTTCCAAGGTAGTTCCCGGCAAGAAAGCATTCACAGCTAAGTGGACGAAGAAAACAGGCATAAACGGATATCAGATCCAGTACGCTCTGAACAATAAGTTCACAAAGAGCGTGAAGAAAGTGAAGATAACGAAGGCTGCGACAGTATCCAAGAAGATCAGCAAACTCAAAGCCAAGAAAAAATACTTCGTACGTATTCGTACCTTCAAGAATTATAACGGCAAGACTTATTGGTCGACCTGGAGCAAATACAAGGCTGTTACTACAAAGAAATAGCAATGAAAAAGTGACATTAGGAGCTGAAAAGCGATATAACAGCCAGCACGATCAAGACCTGCGGGGAGTGAAAACCCCGCAGGTTTTTTGCTATGGAAAACCTCATGAAAATACCCCGCGATGAACGCGGGGAGTTTTTTCTTCGCCAACAGCACCTGCGCTGTGCATTTAAAGCGTCCCGATTCTAAGCGCCGGGTCCCGTCAGAGGGTGGCGCCTCTGCACGGCTTCATCTGCTGTGATGAAGTCAGGACCTCTGCTTTGTCCAGGGATTCCTGCCCGTAGAAGCTGACGAATACTTCGAAAATGTCCTTTATATAATCCGGATTCAGTTTGATGTCCCGGAGGACCATCTGCAGCGTCGGCTCTGTTTTGGTGATTAGTTCGCTGGTTATATACACATCCATCGGAGCGCTGTCCTCAGCCGTATCAAAAGCGCGGCCCGCGCCGGCAAGGGCGGGATATTTAGCTGCGAAACTTTCCTGCGACTTAAGCATCAGCGGCACGATCTGGTCGATGAGCGGTTTGAGCTCAGGGTCGATCGCAAAAGAGCCCGGCTCTTTCATGTACGCGTATTTTTCCGCCATCAGGTTGCGGTCGGTATGAGCCGCCACGTTCAGGTCGCTTTTGTAGAGGCCGATGGTATCTGAATTCATGGCGCTGTGCTGACTGTATCTTACTGCGTAAAAGGAATCGAATCCGGACTGGTCCATGGGCTGCCCCTGTTCATTTTTCATAAGGCAGAGCATGTTCCATTCCAGTTCCACGATCTCATAGATGAGGGCATCCCGCAGATTGTCTCTGCGTATGCTGACTCTCTGGTTTTCAAGTGTCGGTCTCATAACTGTCTCCGTTCTCCGCAAATATGCGGTGTTCCGGTCATGAACAAAAGATTTCAGTTCAATAACTTTGTTACTGATATAATGATAGCATTTATGCGGGGGTCTGTCCATTTATTAACGGAGGGTAAGGGCGGCGGTTTTTGTTTCCGGCAGTACAATATTATTGCGTTAAAAACGGATTAAAGATAAAATATTTTTATAGAAAGGAATGGTAGAGAAAGCCGTCATCGGGCTGACGATGATCAAAGAGGAAAGAACATGAAAAAGAGCGCATTATTAATGGGAGTTTCTGTATTGGTACTGATATGCGCGGCTGTTGCTTTGAACGATTCACTGAAACAGCTGACAGATACAGAAGAGGAGTAATTTGCAGTTTTGCATGACTGCAGGCAGTCAAATCACCTGGTTTTTGTGAATTAAGGGGATACTATTATGAAAAAGAATAATCTGCGCAGAGACCTGATCGTGTTATGGATCTCGGTGAGCGGGCTTGTATGCGCTGCTCTTAACCTGGGTGTCAGGAAACACATGCTTGGATCAGACGATCAGTAACTTCAATTGATCAACTACGCGGTGGAAACGCCGCCGGGCTTTCACTGAACTAGTTATTTCTACCGGAATGTTTGTATAAATCTGTGTAAATCAGAGAGGGCGCAATGAGCCGGAGTATTCTGAAAATTTTTTTGGCAGTATTATTGGTGTTTTTTGTTTTGACGCCCTTTTTTGCGTTCGCGGATGACAATGATGGAAAAGCCCGGATAAATGATTACGATCCCCAGGATCCGAGGGTTCCTGAGATGGTAGAACCGTGTGGTGAAAACGGGATCCCGGTCATATATCTTACGATCGATCCTGACGATTTCGAAGAAGTATGGCAGAGCGGAGAACACACTTACCGCGCGCCCGGACAGATCAGGATAACTGTTCCCGATGGATACACAAGCGAATACGGCGCCGCTCTTGTGCCTGATACGGGGGACCTCGATCTTGAATATATACGCGGGCGGGGCAATTCTACCTGGAAAGGGGCAAAAAGACCTTTCCGGCTCAAGCTTGATAAGAAAGCTGATCTTCTCGGAATGGGAACGAACAAGCACTGAGTACTTCTGGCCAATGCTTTTGACAGTACGCTTCTCAGGAACCGCATTATAGGGTACATCGGAAAGAGTATGGGGCTTGACTATACACCGAAAGCAGTGCCGGTGGACCTGATCGTAAACGATACTTACAGGGGGAGTTATACCCTCTGCGAGAACGTGCGAATAGATAATAACCGGATAGATATCGATGAAATTAAGCCCGGCAATGACAGTGAACCGGAGATAACGGGCGGCTACCTGCTTGAGATGTATCCCGGATCCGGCGATAAGTACAGCGAGTTCACAACGGACCGGGGCATCGAACTTGGCGTTCATACACCTGATTTTACGGAATACAAAGAGACGCAGTATCGGGGACGCGACGCCCAGTCCCGGTATATTTCCGGTTACATGCAGAATCTTGAAAACGCCATTTACGCAGAGGATTTCAAAGATCCGGACGGCAAGCGCTATTCCGATCTCATGGATATTGAATCTGCCGCAAAATACTGGTGGGTACAGGAGTTTACGCTAAACGGCGACGCCTTCGGAACATCAAGCACCTATATGTATAAAGAGCGCAGCGGAAAACTTTACTGGGGACCTTTGTGGGATTTCGATCTGGCTCTGAGCCAGACGGAGACAGAAACGGTATTCAACAACACGGAGATGCCATGGCTCGACCATATGAGGGCAAACGACCCGGAATATCAGAAGATCCTGCGTGAAGAATGGGACAGATTTGACCAGATCCTGAAAGACATCACAAAGAAGGGCGGGATACTGGATACCTACGCAGAGGAAATACGTTCTTCCTGGAAGAACGATAATGTCGCGTATAAAAAGCTGTATGAAGAGGAAGATACCAGTTACGAAACGGCAGAAGCCGAGTTCAACGAGCAGATCGAGCTCCTGAGGAAATTCATCGATTCAAGACGGATATCTATAGAAAAAAATATAGGGGACCTTTATAAGGTGTTCGGCAAGGTCACTTTCAGGGACGGCAAAAAGATCCTGAAAACAACAGAAATCAGGTTTGGCAGCGTACTGGACGACCCGGATTATCCTGAGCTTCCGGACAGAAAAGGGTTCAGGTTCAAAGGGTGGTATACGGACGAAGGACTGACAAAGGCGTTCGATTTCCGTTCAGCCATAACAGAGGATACCGACCTGTACGCTAAATGGGAAAAAGAAGAAGATAAACCGGGCGAAGATGACGGGAATAAAGACGATGGCCCTGGGGACGGCTCCTCAGAGACACAGCCTCCGGCGGCAAATAGTGATTCACCCGGCGGAGAGGCTCCGGCAACGGGCGATGATACGAATCTTACTCCATGGATCATTCTTATGCTTTGTTCTGCGTTAATCCTCGCGCTGCTCGGGTTCAGATGGAAAAGATCCCGCTGACAGATCAAAGTATAGTTCCTGACAGGCCGCGTTTACGCGGCCCTTTTGTGTTCAATGCCTCTAACGAAAGAATATCGCATAGAAAAATGGAGTACCGATTGGAACTCCATTTTACTATTGGTACCCGGTAGGGGAGTCGAACCCCTGATTCAGCCGTGAGAGGGCTGCGTCTTGACCACTTGACCAACCGGGCATATTCTGTTTTGCGTCAGCAACGATTATTATACTGATTTTTAGTTTCTTTGTCTATACCCAAATTACAAAAACAGCAGAAACGTGATGATTACACTGTTAATTCATATATAGTAAAAAAACAGTGTAATTCCAACGGGTTCGGCGGGCGGTGGCAGACCGGCTGCACTGTGAATTTTTATATAATAAAAAAACAGTGTAATTCCAACGGGTTCAGCGGCCGGCGGCGGACCAGTTACACTGTGAATCGTAATATATGAGATTAACAGTGTTTTTTCAAGGTTTCCGGCGGCAGCCTGTCTTGAAAACAAAGCATGATTTTGATACAATTTTTTCTGTGAAGAAAACAAGTCTCAGGAGGAGAAAATGATACATTATCAGAGCACCAGAGGAAGCAAATATATAAAAACATCAGCCCAGGCAATAATCGCGGGAATCGCGGAAGACAAGGGACTTTACGTGCCCAGCGAGATCCCGGCCCTGCCCTTTGAGATAGACGAGATGGTCGGCAAGCCGTATAAGGAAGTAGCGTTCAAGATCATCAAGGCGTTCTTTGAGGATTTTACGGATGAGGAAATTCAGGCCTGCATCGACGGAGCTTATGATTCCAAGTTCGAGTCCGAGGAGGTCGTGCCTGTGACAGAAGCGGGCGATGCGTATTTCCTTGAGCTTTACCACGGAAAGACTGCGGCGTTCAAGGATATGGCTCTTTCCATCCTTCCGTATCTTCTGACTACTGCGATGAAGAAGGAAAAGGAAGACAGCAAAATCGTCATACTGACAGCTACATCCGGCGACACGGGCAAAGCCGCTCTGGAAGGATTCGCCGATGTGCCCGGGACAGAGATCATTGTTTTCTATCCGAACAAAGGCGTCAGCGAAGTCCAGGAAAGACAGATGGTGACCCAGGAAGGCGCCAACACGCATGTATTTGCTATCAACGGCAATTTTGACGACGCCCAGACCGCTGTGAAGAAGATTTTCGGCGACGATGCGTTTGCGGAGAAACTCAGTGAGATCGGCTGCAAGCTTTCGTCAGCCAACTCCATTAATATAGGAAGACTCATTCCTCAGGTAGCATACTACGTTTACGGATATATCAAACTGGTAGAAAGAGGAGTCATAGAAAACGGCGATCAGATCAACATCACCGTGCCCACAGGAAACTTTGGAAACATTCTGGCGGCGTACTACGCAGGCAGGATGGGCATCCCGGTGAAGAAGTTTATCTGCGCTTCCAACGAAAACAAAGTCCTGACAGACTTTATCATGACCGGAACCTACAACACCAACAGGGAGTTCTTCATGACCGATTCCCCGTCAATGGATATTCTTATCTCCAGCAATCTTGAGAGGCTGCTTTATCATCTCAATGATGGTGACAGTGAGGAGATATGCCAGTTGATGGAAGGCCTTGAGAAGGAAAAGAAATACAGAGTATGCCCGAAGATCCAGTACAGGCTGGATGATTTCTACGGCGGCTATGCCGATATGGAAAGAACCAGGCAGGCCATCGGTAACATGTATGAAAGATACGGATATCTTATGGATACCCACACGGCTGTTGGTTACAGGGTATATAAGGATTACGTGGCGTATACCGGCGACAAGACCCCGAATCTCATAGCCTCCACCGCCAGCGCGTACAAATTCGCAGGCAGCGTGGCCCAGGCCATCGGAATAGGTGAAGAAAAAGACGGATTTGCCTACATCAAGGCTCTGGCAAGCGAAACCGGAGTACCGGTTCCGACCGGCCTGCAGGATCTTGATAAAAAAGAGATCCGCCACAAAGGCGTTGTCGATCCGGCGGAGATGGGAGACGCCGTACTCAGCTGCCTGAAATAGCATTGCAAAATTAAGAAAAACTGCCACAGCCGGGACGGCATTTTTGCCTTGAAAAGCTGTGACCGCTGTGGTAGATTATTACTTGGCCGCGAAAGCGGTATAACAACTTGACGACTTGGTATGGAGGATTGACCGAGTGGCTAAGGAGCTCGCCTGGAAAGCGAGTAGGGTGTAACAGCCTCGTGGGTTCGAGTCCCATGTCCTCCGCCAGACACAAAGAGGAGCACAGAAGTGCTCCTCTTTGCATGTCTGGCGAGAGGACTGGGACGTAGGACCATGCCCATTTTCACCGCGAGCAGGAAGCGAGCGGCTATGAAAATGGGACAGCATAGGGAAGCGGGCGATTGTAGGCCGCTGACCGGAGGAGTGACTTTGCGAAGCAAAGGAACGTTGTCCTTCGCCAGAATGAAAATGACACCAAATAGCGTCTTTTCATTTTTTGTCGGAGATAAGATGGGGGCCTTCAGAAAACCGCATCGATTTGACGAACTTGACAATGTGAGATACTATGAAATCTGTAGTAATCAAGTGGAGGTCATTTATGTTTACGAGAGCGATCACTAAAAAACCATGCCGTGCATTGGTGGATGGTATCACAACAGCGATGTTCGGAGACGGCACCCCGGATTACGATGAAGCGGTAAGACAGCATGACAGGTATGTGCAGACGCTGGAAAGTCTGGGATTGGAAGTGCTGGATCTGGATGCTGACGAGAGATATCCGGATTCCTGTTTTGTCGAAGATCCGGCGGTTGTCATGGAGAAATGCGCTATCATCACCAATCCTGCAAAGGAGTCAAGAAACGGGGAAAAATTCGAAATTATCGATGCCATAAGAAAGTTCTACCGGGAAAACCAGATCTTTTATATCGAATCACCGGGAACCATGGAAGGCGGCGATGTGATGAGAGTGGGTGATCACTTCTATGTGGGCCAGTCCGACCGCACCAATGAAGAAGGTCTCCGGCAGTTTAAAGAGATCGTGTCACAGTTCGGTTATACTGCCTCCGGGGTCCCCGTTACTGAGGGCCTGCACCTGAAGGATTTCGTTATATATCTGGAGAAGGGCAACATGCTGGTCTCGCCCCATATGAACGAGGAACCGGCTTTTGCGGAGTATAATCGGTTCGTAGTGGAACCGGAGGAACTTTACGCGATCAACAGTATGAACATCAACGGGACTGTTCTTGTTCCTGAAGGATTCCCCGAAACGCTCAGGACCATCAAAGAGCTGGGTTATCCTACTATTGTCATAAACAACAGTGAGTTCGCCAAGATCGACGGAAGTCTGACCTGCCTCTCGCTGAGATTTTAGAAATTGATATTTCAGAACTTATATATTACACGATTCATCTGACAACGCATTGAATGGAGGTATCGTCAAATGAAAAAATTCAATAATGTTATTGTAAGAAGACCCTGTAAGTCAGTGTGCGACGGGATCACATCCGCGCCGGAGCTGGGTCAGCCGATCTACGAGAAGGCGCTGAAGCAGCATGACGATTACATTGCGGCGCTTAAAAAATGCGGCGTCGAGGTCACTGTGCTGGATGCGGACGACAGATATCCGGACTCCTGTTTCGTGGAAGATCCTGCGCTGATCACCAGAGCATGCGCTATTATCACCAACCCGGGCGCAGCGTCAAGAAACGGGGAAAAGAATGAGATCATAAGCGCTGTCAGGAAATTCTTCCCGGAGGATAAGATCGAATACATCACCGACCCCGGGACTCTGGAAGGCGGAGATGTCATGATGGTGGACGACACCTTTTATGTCGGACTTTCTGCCCGTACCAATGAAGAAGGCATCCGCCAGCTCGGTGAGATCCTGAACAAATACGGGATGAAGTGCGTACAGGTTCCTCTGGAGAAAGTGCTCCATCTGAAGACCGGCGTGAACTATCTTGAACACAATAATATGCTCGTAGCCGGGGAATTTATAGAAAAACCGGAGTTTCAGCAGTACAATAAAGTAGTGGTTCCCGAGGAGGAAGCTTACGGCGCGAACTGCATCTGGGTCAACGAGACCGTCATCATTCCGGAAGGGTACCCGAGCGTACTCAAAGCGGTCCGGGATCTGGGATACGAAACATTGATAGTTGATACATCAGAGTTCAGAAAGATCGACGGCGGACTTTCTTGCCTTTCACTTAGATTCTGGGCCTGATTTAGGAGGTTTTATTTATGGATAATAATCAGAAAACGCTGGGTCTCATGCCTCTTGTGATGTTCTCAGTGGGATGTACGCTGGCATCCGGAGTATTCGCCCTTTCAGGTGACTTCGCTTATGCCGGAGCATATACACTGGCGACACTTATCGGCTGGGGCATCACATTCATCGGGATGATAGGTCTGGTCGGATGTTTCCTGAGGCTTACCATCGTTAAGCCGGAGCTGACGTCCGGCATTTACAGTTATGCCAGAGCCGGATTCGGAGAATATATCGGATTCAACTCTGCATGGGGATACTGGCTTTCAGCCGTACTGGCCTATGTCACATTCTCCACAGGCTTTCTCGGCTCTTTGTCTGAGCTGTTTCCGTTCCTCGGAGACGGGATGAATCTTGCTTCGCTGGCCATCGGTTCAGCTATTCTGTGGCTGCTGGTAATGCTGCTGCTTCACGGTGTGAATACAGCGGTTATCATCAACGCCATCGCCGTTATCTTCAAGATTATTCCCATCGTGTTCCTTGTGGTAGCTGCGATTATGGCCGGTGCTTTTGACTGGGATACTTTCACAAGCAACTTCACAGGAGAGGGAAGCGGCATGTCAATTCTTGAGCAGACGAAGGCATGTATCTTCACCACGGTCTGGGTTTTCATCGGCATCGAAGGCGCCGTCGTTATCTCGACCCGGGCAAAGAACACCAAACTGGCGGGAAAAGCATCGATCATTTCCTTCATTGCTCTGTTCGCGCTTTACTTCATTATCTCATTCCTGTCCATGGGAGTAGCCGACCACGATACGCTCTGTTCATTCACAGACAACTATACTTTCTCCATGGCGGGCGTTATGGAATATATAGTCGGGGCGTGGGGAGCCAAACTTGTTAATGTAACTGCAGTCGTTTCCATAGGATGCGCGCTGCTGACATATGTCATCCTCTGTTCGGACTCTGCTTTCGGACCGGCAAACATGCGCTGCTTCCCGAAGATCTTCGTGAAGAGGAACAAGAGAAATCAGCCTACTTATTCCATCATCTTCAGCGCGCTGCTGGTTGAAGTGTTCATGATCGTGGCGACGATCAATTCGGCTTCATATCAGAACTGCTACTATCTGTCCACGATCACTATCATGATCCCTTATATGCTGTCTGCGTTCTACGCTTTCAAACTGACATGCAAAGGAGAACTGACGGAGGGTCTGTCATCTGCAGGCAAGGCGTTCACCTGGATAGCTGTGATCCTCGGATCCATCTACGGGATCTGGATGCTGTACGCATCTTCACTTTCCTATATCCTGGTGTGCGCGCTCATGTATCTGCCGGGCATTGTCCTCTACATCATCAAGAGAAGAGAAGAGGGCGGACCGCTCTTCCCGAAGACGTACGATAAGGTAGTCTTTGTTGTTTTGTGCGCATTGTTCGTTCTGTTCTTCATTCTGCTGGCAGTGGGCAATGAGTTCATACTTTCAGGATTCTAGATGACGGAAGGCAATTGTTATATTAAAAAAGATCAGTGAAGAACCTTAATTGCCGGAATAGTACACAGGCATCAGGGGGAGCGTAAAGCTCCCCTTTTAAATTTCTCTTAATAAAGACAGCAGGCTGTTCACAGCAAGAGCTTTGTACAGCATGGGGTTCATACTCATAAGTTACATGGCGATAAGTATAAAAACAGATGCAGAAAAACTGTGCTCCGATAGTAGTTTATGATAAATTATACTCATAAAAGAAGGAATCCCATGAGGTAAGAAATAATGAAGAAAAAAACCTTTGAAATAAAGAGAATACTATGCAGGGTCAGGGCGACCGGGAACAACAACTACAAGGCGTATTCCTGGAAGAAGGTGACGATTACGGTCAAAGTTCAATGATCCGGGCAGACCGGTATGATTTCAAAACTTCGATTTTTAGATGAAGGCATTTTTGATATACTTATTGTATAAAACAAAAGGAGAAGAGACATGATTCAGAAAACCCACATGAATTCGTTATTGAAACTTGTGTCGTGTCTGGGGATCGCGCTTATGATGGTTTTTTCCATGGCGCCGGTGCTCGGAACGGCGGAGCAGGCTGAGGCGGCGACGGACGTCCCGGGCGGAAGCGACGCTTTTGCGTTTGAAGGCAATACCAACGCGTCGCTGAAGAATGCGGCAAAGGATTACCCCGACGCTTTCGACCTCCGGAATGTGGACGGCAAAAGCTATATCACACCTGTGAAGATCCAGAATCCTTACGGCACCTGCTGGGGTTTTGCGGCTATAGCGTCAGCTGAGAGCAGCATCCTGGCTTCGGGGCTTGCTGATCCGGAAACGCTGGATCTTTCTGAGAAACACCTCGCGTATTTTTCCACGTCATATATTGACGATCCGGACAACCCGCAGAACGGCGAGGGGATCCACTTCAAAAACGTTTCAAGTGAGTATAAAAGGACTTCGGCACACAGATACAATATCGGAGGCATACCTCTCATAGCCACGTCACTGTTCGCATCGGGAATCGGTCCCAACCAGGAAGACAGGACGGATCTGGATACCGGTGACTCACTGAAGGACCTGTTTGCCTACAAGGGCGCGAACGGGGAAAAAGTCTCCAGGAGAGTAGCCATCGCTTATGATGAAAATGATAACCCGGTTGATTACGGGCAGCGGGCGCTGTGGTACTCTTCTGATGACGACTGGTCCATACCGGACAAGTACCGTTTTTACCAGTCATACAGGCTGAAGGATTCGTTCATTCTGCCTTCACCGTGCGAACTGGATGAGAATACCGGTGAGTATACGCACAACCGGGATGGGATCGATGCCATCAAGCAGCAGATGTATGAAAACCACAGAGCAGTAACCATATCCTTCAGAGCTGAGTCATATCTGCCGGGACAGGACACCTCAGGCAAGCTTTTCATGAGCAGTAAGTGGGCGCACTACACTAACGAGCCGAGCGGATCCAATCACGCAGTGACTATCGTAGGATGGGATGATAACTATCCGAAGGAGAATTTCCTTGAAGGGAAACAGCCGCCTGAAAACGGCGCCTTCCTGATCAAGAACAGCTGGGGAGCTGAGACTAACGGTGGTTTTGAGAACAACGGATACCGCCATTGGGGGCTCCTGGACGGGCTGGACGGCATACCCTACAGCGACACCGCGACAGCTAAATCCGACAGGGCGACGGGATATTTCTGGATATCATATTATGACCAGTCACTGAACGATCCCGAATCTTTCGAATTCGACAAACCGACAGGAGATAACGGTTATTACATTGAACAGCATGACTATCTGCAGGTCAACGAGATCGAAAAGAAGAAGCTGAAGGGAAGCAG
>JAUMVF010000001.1:42109-51645 GCA_030530305.1 Bacillota bacterium | reverse complement strand
TGGCCAATGTTTTCACAGCGGAAGCCACTTCAAAGCTTTCCGAGATATCGGTGATGACCGTAACTCCGGAAACGAACGTGGAATACGAGATATATCTTCTCGGAAACGACTATGACGATCCGGAGGACGGGCTTAAGCTCGCAGACGGCAGCGCGTCTTTCGATTACGGCGGATACCACAGGATCACCATTCCTGAAGAAGGGCAGAAAGTCCTTGCAAAAGGCCAGAAATATGCCGTAATCGTAAAGGAAACGTCGAAAGAGGGAGACTACATCCCATACGCGACTATGATGATCACCGGAAGCGGAGGTCTTTCAGAAGGCGTGGAAACAGAGAATAAAGCAGTGATAAACAAGGGTGAAAGCTTCTTTGTCAAAGGTGGAAAGTGGACAGATCTTTCAACCAAAGCAGCAAGAAAGACATTCCTGGGAGACTCGGGTGATTACACGACAATGGATAATTTCCAGATCAAATCATACCTTGAGCCCGTGACATACGAAGACGGCGGAGAAGACAAAGTGTTCGAAGGCTACCTGACGATCAACAACTACGGACAGGGAACCATAAACAAGCTCAACTTTATCACGGGAAGAGACATGGTCGTGGCGCCGGAATTCCGCGGCATCAAAAATGACATGCCTGAAGACTGGGATCCGGAGTTCACATGGGATTCATCTGATCCGGCAGTAGCGGAGATAGAACCCGTAGATAACGGAGCAGTTAAGATAACAGGGAAAAAAGCAGGCAAATCATTCGTCACTCTCGACGCCGGGGAATTCGGGAGACGCGTGATCTGCGTGCAGGTGAGGAACCCCAAGCTGATCTACATGGCTTTAGGCTATGATGATTTTAAAATGGTCTATACCGGCAAGGCTCTGAAACCGAAGCCGGTCGTGCTGGAAGATGAGACGACTTCAGAAGCGGTCCAGCATAAATATAAAGAAGGCGTTGATTACGAAATGTCTTACAAGAACAATGTGAACGCCGGCAAAGCGACTGCGACTGTTACCGGTATAGGTAATTACGCCGGAAAGGTTTCCGTGACGTTCACCATTCTCAAGGCGAAGAACACACTGAAGGCCGGGGGAAAGACGGCGACTGTCAGCGCTGCGAAACTGAAGAAAAAAGCACAGACCCTGAAGCGTACGGCGGTTCTTACGATCAGTAAGAAAAAAGGCGCACTGACATTTGTAAAGAAGAGCGGCAATAAGAAGATCCGCATAGTTAAAAAGACAGGCAAAGTGACAGTAAAGAAAGGTCTGAAGAAAGGCACGTATACAGTCAAAGTCAGAGTCAGGGCTGCAGGAACAAAGAATTACAAAGCATTCACGAAAATTGTATCCTTCAGGATCAGAGTCAGATAGCAGGCTCTGACCCGGATAATATGTTCAGGCCCGGACAACAAGTTCTGGCGCTGAGGCTTCATTTGAAGAGAGGAGCTGATCGTTTTATGGCAATGATCACAGGAATCACATTTGACAACTGGAGAGAGTATCAGAAAAAAGTAAAACTGGACACGGGGATAACCATGTCCTACGTTGAAGCAGGCAACACGGAAGCGCCGGTCCTGGTCCTGATCCACGGATTCACGGATACCGGCAGGGTATGGCAGTACATGCTGCAGTTTCTTGAAAAAGATTTCCATATCTATATGCCGGACCTGAGAGGTCACGGCGACAGCGACAAGCCTGTACAGAACATCCAGACCGTTCCCGAATACGCGGGGGACGTGATCGCGTTCATGAAAGCGCTCGGTCTGGAGGGCGGCTCTGTTGCCGGTCATTCGCTGGGCGCCATTACCGCCCAGACCATAGGATATCTGGAGCCGGACATCGCAGGCAAAATCATGCTTGCGGAAACCGGAGCCAGGATGCATGAGTCTCCTGAAGATTTCAAGGAGATGCTGGACTTTTATGAGGCCATGGGCATCGATCCTGAGCTTACCATGGCGGACGCGCCGGAGCTGTTCCCGAAATTCGACAGTTTTGTCAGCACAGATCATGTTAAATACTTCATCGAACATCTGAAAGATGTACCGCGGCATGTGATAAGCGCCACCTGCAAAGGCATGTACAATAATGACAGCACCAGGCTCCTGCAGTTCATCACCGCTGATGTGGCGGTAGTATGGGGAAGCGAAGAATACACTTTCACCGAAGAATATCTGAAGGAGATGAAGGAGTACCTTCCCGGCGCGGAGTATCTGGTATACGAAGGCGGCACCCACGACATACTCGATGAATTCCCGGAAAAACTTGCCGCTGATATGAAGAGATTCTTTCTGGAGTGAAATAGATGACCACAGCAGAACCAAGAGTAAAACCTAAACTGGACAGACACGATCTGATAATATGGATCATTCTGGTCACCGTTGTCTGGTACGTTTTCATTTTCGCGTTGCCGGCCTCGTTCATTTTCACTGATGAATTCAAACCGCTGGGAGGTCTGGTCGACCGGATCGGCTATATGCCGGATGCCATGAAATTCGTAGCGCTGTTTTATCTTGCGACATTGCCGGAATTCATCGGCGTTTTTCTGTACACCAGGATACCGAAGAGAAACCGTTTCATCTTCCGCAGTTTCATGCCGGTAAATCCGCGCAGAACGGTAAAGATGCTGCTTTTCGGGCTGCTGGTGGGGTTTGTCATGAACTTCGCCTGCATTGTCTGCGCCATGATCAACGGCGACGTTCATTTTTATCTGAATTTTGCGCTGAGCCAGATCCCGTTCTATCTTCTGACGCTGCTTTTCGTGTTCATACAGAGTTCTTCCGAAGAACTGTGGACCCGGGGCTTCATGTACGAGAGGATCAACGTTCGCTACCCTCTCTGGGTGGCGATGCTGGTAAACAGCGTATTCTTTGGTCTGCTGCACGTCTTCAATCCGGGCGTGACAGTATACGCCATAGTTGAGATATGCGTCTGCGGCATAGCCTTCTCCCTTTCCAAATGGTACACGGGGAGTATATGGTTCCCGGCAGGTGTTCATACAGCGTGGAATTTCACTCAGAACTTCCTCTTCGGTCTGCCCAACAGCGGACTGGTTTCGGAGGCTTCAGTCTTCGGCCTGGACGCGGCAAACGCCCGCGACTCACTCGTCTACAGCGTCGGCTTCGGCGTGGAAGGCGCCATCCCCGCGCTGGTCATAGACGCGCTGCTGGGCGTCATCTGTCTGTTCCTGGCGTACCGGGACGGTCGGATAGGAGAGCTGTTCCAGAGACAGGTCACTCCTTCCAAAGATCCCGATGGGCCCCAGCCGCTGACGAAAGATCCGGTGACCGGATAAACGCGCGCCGCGGGTCCGATCCCGCATTAACCACCAAAAACAGGAGAGCTTTACAGCTCTCTTTTTTATTGAACGGGCAAAATTCCGCGGTAATTGTCAATATGTTATAATGTTTACAATAGGACAGGCGGCAGAGTCCGCCGGTAAAGAGCGATTCAGGAGGTTATTACCATGCGTGAGATAAATGATTTTTCAATGGACTTTTTTTCACTGAAGGGAAAAAACGCGATAGTTACAGGAGGCTGCAGTGGACTGGGCCAGTGCTTTTCCCTGGCTCTGGCAAAAGCCGGCGCCAACGTGTTCGTCTTCGCCGCTGTAAATGATAACGGGGAAACGCAGAAGCTTATTGAAGACTGCGGAGTGAAATACTGCTTCATGCAGGGTGACATAACCGAAGACGGTATCTGCGACAAAGTGGCGGAGGAATGTGTAAAGCAGCTGGGAAGCGTGGACATCCTCGTCAACTGCGCAGGGATCTGCTACATCGCGGACGTGCTGGATTTCGGAAGGAAAGAATGGGATCCGATGATCGACATCAATCTTACGGGAGCGTTCGATTTGTCCCACGCGGTTGCCAGATACATGATCCCGCAGAAAAGCGGAAGAATAATCAATATATGTTCATTGTTCTCCTTCCTTGGAGGACTTGGTTCACCGGCTTACGCAGCAATGAAGGCAGGCCTGATGGGACTTACAAAAGCCTACGCCGATGAGCTGGGGCAGTACGGGATCACAGTGAACGGCATCGCCCCGGGATACTTCCAGACGGCTATGACCGCCGGAACGGGAAGCGGCAATGAAGAGGATCCGAAATACATAAAGATAAAAGAGCACATACCTATGGACCGCTGGGGAGAACGGCAGGATCTTATGGGAGCCATGGTGTTCCTGGCCAGTAAAGCGGCTGACTATGTGAACGGCACCGTACTGGTGGTTGACGGCGGCTACCTGGTAAGATAAACGCGGCAGAAGTACATTGGAGACGGATATGAGCGAACAATATTTACTTGGAATAGATGAAGGCTCGCAGAGCGCGAAGATACTGATTTTTGACACTAAAGGCAATATCGTATGCGAGGGCAAGCACCCGCTTAAACCCTACGACCTGCCGAAACCGGGTCATGTTGAACACCCCGGTGACGACTGGTGGGAAGCCATCTGCGCCGCGGGGAAAAAATGCATGGAGGCTTTCGAGGGGGATCCGGCGGACATAAAAGCCGCGGGACTCTGCACTATCAGATATTGCAAAGCCTACCTTGACGAGAACTGCATGCTGGCGCAGCCAGCCCTTTCATGGATGGACGTAAGGGTATCGGCGCCCTATGTTCATGAGAACCCGAAGGTAAAATACATCACGGCATCTTCCGGATACATCACATACAGGCTGACGGGGGAAAAGAAAGACTCCATCGGAAATTACGAAGGCGGGTGGCCGGTAGACGTGGACACCTGGGCCTGGTCTGAAGATCCGGCTGTGTATGAAGAGTGCGGGATGCCGCGGGAAATGCTTTTTGAACTGGTGATGCCGGGGGATATCCTCGGATACATTACAGAAGAAGCGGCGGAAGCGACGGGATTCCCGGCGGGGATACCTGTCGTGGCGACTTCCAACGATAAAGCAGTGGAAGGTCTGGGAACAGGGTGCATGGGCGACGACACCGTGTGTCTTTCACTGGGCACGTATACCGCGGCTATGATGGAGGGAAAGGAATTCCTCAGAAATACCACAGCTACCTGGCCTAAATTTTCATGTGTCCCCAACAAATATCTTTATGACACCTGGGGCATACGCAGGGGCATGTGGACGGTCAGCTGGTTCAGGGATATCCTGGGCGACGGCTACGCGGCGGAAGCGGAAGCAAAAGGCTTGTCGCCTGAAGCCATGCTGGATCAGGAAGCGGAGCAGGTACCTGTTGGCAGCGACGGACTCATGACAGTCCTCGACTGGCTGCCGTGGGTGGACGCCCGGTATAAAAAAGGCATCATGATCGGTTTTGACGGCAGACATACGAGGGGACATATATACCGTTCTATTCTGGAGGCGGTGGCCCTTACCATGAAGAAATACATTTTTGATATGACAGAGGAGACAGGCGTGGATATCAGCAGAGTGATCGTCACAGGAGGCGGAGCTTCCAGCGATCCGTTCATGCAGATAATCGCCGACGTTATGAATATCCCGACGGTCCGCAACGAAGTCAGCGGCGCGGCAGGGCTGGGGGCAGCCGTCTGCGCGGCGGTAGCGGCAGGGATCTACGGCTCTTTCGAAGAGGCCGTTTCAGGCATGGTCCGCATAGCGGACAGGTTCGAGCCCATAGGCGAAAACGTTTCCCTGTATGAAAAGGTCTACCCCATATACTGGGATATCACAAATCACACCGATGAAGTTCTCAAGAAGACATACGAGATTTTTGAATGATATAAACGGGAGCATTGGCAGACAGCGCGGCGCTGCTGCCGGGGAGGTTTTTGATGGAATACAAACTGTCTGAGCTGGGATCGGATATCCTTTCCGATGTAAGGAGCTTTGGCGAACGCGACCTGCGGGTGAAGGCGGAAGAGGCCGACAGGACCCGCATGGGTGTGGAAAAACTCTATGACGATACCGCCCGCATGGGGCTGGGCGCTCTTTTCGTGCCTGAAGCAAACGGCGGACTGGATCTGACAAGGCAGGACAGGGCTGCCATACTGGAGGAGCTGGCTTACTGGGACGCGGGAGTGGCAGTATCATACATGGCCAACTGTCTGGCGACGGCGCCTTTGCAGATGTACGCCCCGAAGGATCTGATGGACCTTTGCTGCGGCCGGATGATAAACGGGAAGTTCGGAGCATTCTGTC
The DNA here is from genome assembly GCA_030530305.1 of Bacillota bacterium. Lineage (GTDB taxonomy): Bacteria > Bacillota > Clostridia > Peptostreptococcales > Anaerovoracaceae > RGIG7111. Next base: position 45,521 of record JAUMVF010000001.1, on the reverse strand, counting down.
TGACGGAAGATCAGGCTGGAAGCGACATCAGCGGGATTCTCACCAAGGCGGAACACCGTGGCGGTGAATACGTGATCAACGGGACCAAAGCCTTCGTGACCAATGGAAGCGCGGCAGGCTTTTACATAGTTTTTGCGAAGACGGACAAAGGCCTTTCGGCATTCGCGGCAGACGCGGACGCAGAGGGGATCGCCCCGGGCGAAGACGAACAGAAACTTGGCATACGCAATTCGCGGACATGCGAAGTCGCCTTTACGGGCGTAAAAGTCCCGGAGGACCGTCTCCTCGGAGTCGAAGGAGAAGGAAAGAAAATCGCGGCTTTTGCATTGGACAGGGCAAGAGCGTTCTGCGCAGCCGCGGCTACCGGTGTGGCAAGAAGATCACTTGACCTTGCTGCCGCCAGGGCGGAGGAACGGATACAGTTCGGTGAGCCTCTGGCACGCCTGGAAAGCGTCCGGAAGAAGCTTGACGATATGCGCATGAAGATAGAAGACTCGCGGGAGGCCGCCATACGGGCCCTTGACCTTATAGACGCGGGCGAGGACTGCCGGGCAGCGTCGGCTTCCGCCAAATGTTTGGCTGCGGACACGGCTGTGTTCTGCGCGGACGCGGCGCTGCAGATCTACGGGGGATGCGGGTACTGTGAAGAGTATCCGGTAGAGAAGCTCTTCAGAGACGCGCGGATTTTTCAGATCATTGAAGGCGCCAACGAGGTGCTCAGAGCAATGATTGGCCGGATGACGGAGCAGGCGTGATTTTGTGAAGAGGTCCAGGGCAGGCAATACAAGTCAATAATGACACAGATTTGTGTTTTTATGTAAACTATGTTAATATATTGGTTAACAATTATCATTGGTTATCGGTATTATATGAGAGGAGGTAAAAATGGAATCATCAGGTAAAAAGATCCGTTGGGGCGTTTTTCTCGTTCCATGGATACTTGCGATCATTACGATCATCTTGAACTTCGTCAGCGGAGAAGCATTCAACAACGTTATCATGACGATCACAAATTTCATACTGGATGACTTCTCATGGCTGTTCGCGTTAATGGCGTTCATATGTGTGATACTGATAATTGCAGCGTACTTTTCTAAATTCGGAAAAGTAAGGATCGGCGGAAGAAACGCGAAGCCGATCATGAACATGAGCAACTATGTGTGGATAGTACTCTGTACGATCATGGCTGCAGGAATACTCCTGTGGGCATGCGCGGAGCCTATGTACCACTACTATGGACCTCCGGCATCTGTTCAGGCAGAAAGCCCGGCAGCCATAGAGTTCATCATGAAGGATATATTCCTTGAGTGGACGTTCACACCGATGTGCATATACGGTGTTCCGGCTATTCTGTTCGCGTTCCTGTTCTACAATGCGAAGAAAGCTTATTCACTGGGTAATATGCTCTATCCGACACTGAACTACGAGAAAGCAAAGAAGATCTCACCGGTAGTAGACGTTATCTGTCTGCTGGCTCTGGTATGCGGCATGGCTGCATCAATGGGATCCGCAGTATTCCTCGTAACAGGCGGTATGTCCACGCTGACTAACGGAGGCATAAGCTCCACAGTCATGACATGGACCATCGTTGCGGCAATAATCGTTGCGGCGTTTGTTGCTTCAGCTGTATCCGGCATCATGAAAGGAATCCGTATTCTCTCCACGATCAACTCGAGAGCATACATCGGGCTGGGAATATTCGTATTCATTTTCGGACCAACATTCTATATTCTCAATATGACTATCGAGGGATTCGGAGCTTACATCACAGACTTCGCGAAACAGTCACTGTTCCTGTCCGCAGGAGACGGAGACAAATGGGCTATGTGGTGGCCGGTATTCTACTGGTGCAACTGGATGGCATGGATGCCTGTAACATCGGCATTCCTCGGAAGGATCTCAAGAGGATACACAGTAAGAGAAGCTATCCGCGTAATCGTTGTATTCCCGGCACTGTTCTCAGTAGCTTGGCTGGGACTGTTCTCAACATCATCCCTCTACTACGAGCTGCAAGGCAAGGGCATCAACGAGGCAATGACGAACGGCGGAACAGAATACGCTACATACGCAGTATTCCAGCAGATGCCGATCGCAACAGTTGCTATCGCGGTATTCCTCGTGATAGTATTCATTTCCTTCGTAACTGCATCTGACTCCAACACGAACGCAATGTCAGGTCTCTGCACAAGCGGACTTTCCGCAGAGGACGCAGAATCCCCGACATGGCTCAAGATCGTTTGGGGAGTTACCATCGGAGCTATGTGCGTGATCTTCATCGCAGCATTCCAGTCAACAGATGCTCTCAAGTATCTGTCCAACCTGGGCGGCTTCCCGGTAGTATTCTTCCTGATCATTATTTCGATCTCCTTCGTGAAGGTCATGGTCAATCCGAAGAAGTACGATACGTTCAAGGAGGACTACGACGAGTACGGCGTGCCTATTCCTTCTGAACGTCAGAAATCCGAGCAGCAGGAGATGAAAGAAGCGAAAAAAGCAGCGGCGGCAACTGCGTAACGCAGATGACCGCGCGGGCAAACGAAAGGGATAGACGATGAAGAAAGGCAAAAGCAAGGAGCCAAAGGAAATAATCCTGCCGGAAGATGTGGCTGAGTCATACCGGTTCAGCTACGATCTCACATATGATGAGGCGTACAGGGCTTTTTCTCTGCTGGCGTTCAAAAGGAGTAGTAAGTTCCGGCTGATCGCGGGGATCATCCTTACGGCGGCAGCGGTCCTCATGCTGGTGCTGTTCGCGATGGACAACACCAAGGTAATGGACCTGTTTCTGGCGGTTATCGCGATCCTGCTTCTGTTCTATCTGATTTACTTTCCTGTGCTCAAAGCCAGAAAAGGTGCAAGGGCTGTCGAAAGGGCCAAAGGCACATACCGGGTCGCTATCACAGATACCGGCACGATAAGCCTGCCTCACGAAAAGCCGATAAATCTGGACGGGGACAAAGACGCGCGGGCTATAGAGACCGACGACCTGTTCGTCATCCGGCCGGATTCGTATCACACCTTCTGCATCCCCAAGCGGGTGATGAAGGAGAAAGAGATATACGGCGTGCGGGAGATACTGGCAGCCTACATTTCCTACACGAAGGCATAAGAAAACACAACAAAATAAACAGAGCTGTTGCAGCAGACATCATCAAATGTCTCACGCAGCAGCTCTTTTATTCCCCAAAAGCATACGATTTTTTATCTACAGGTCTCCGGACTCAACATCCCGCGCGCCGGAACCGTTGCAATTACACTGTGAATTCGCTATATAAAAATTCACAGTGTTTTTTCAAAGGGTTTCACGGTCGATTTTTTTAAATTCTATAAAAAAACGCCGCGATTACAGCTAGATGCCCTCCGGAACCGGTGGGATTACACGGTTTATTTGGTATTTAATAATTCACAGTGT
>JAUMVF010000001.1:22163-42099 GCA_030530305.1 Bacillota bacterium | reverse complement strand
TCGGCGTGTATTTTAAAGGCAATAATTAGTTATAGTTTTCACCAATTGGTCTCAGCTGAATTCAAATCGGAATCTATCAGAACTCGATTATGTACCGGCCCATGTTATCCGCGTCGGGATCGCGGAACGCGTCGAAGGCGGAATTGATGTCCTCGAGGGCGATTTTGTCTATGATCTGCGAATCCAGATCGTATGTCCCGTCCAGATACATGTGGGCGATAGCGGGGAAGTCGCGGAAGGGATCCACGTCCCCATAGAAGCTTCCCTTCAGGACTTTTCCAAAGCGGTGGAACCCGCCTGCGGGCAGTTTCAGTTCACGGCCTTCAGGGTAAGCGCCGATCACTACGATGGTGGCGCCTTTACGGCTGCAGCGCCAGGACAGGTTGCCTACGTCTACATTACCGGTGCAGTCGATGGCGTATTCCACTCCAAGACCGTCTGTAAGCTCTTTGATCTTCTCTACCGCCGCGTCGGGATCAGAAGTGTTAATCGTATCAGTTGCTCCATACAATCCGGCTCTCTCCAGGTTGCTTTCTTTCACGTCGCAGGCGATGATAGTGGTGGCGCCTGCGCAACGGGCTCCCTGGACCGCATTGGTCCCCACGCCTCCGAGGCCGAATATCGCAACGGAAGACCCGGGCTGCACTCCGGCGGCATGGACAGCCGCGCCGTAGCCGGTAGAGACTCCGCACCCGATCATGCAGGCTTTGTCCATAGGCATCTTCTTCGGGACGACAACGCAGCTCATGGCGGGAACCACAGCATATTCTGCGAAAGTTGACAGCAGTGACATATGATAGGCAGGCTTGCCGTCCAGATGAAGTCTGGAGGTCCTGTCCATCAGCGTGCCCCCGAACATAGGCTCAAAAGCCGTCTCGCACAGATTGGTCTTGCCTGCGCGGCAGTAGGGGCAGGTGCCGCAGTAGGGCAGCCAGCTCAGAACTACCCGGTCACCCGGCTTGCATGTCGTGACACGCATGCCAACTTCGATTACTTCGCCAGCGCCTTCGTGGCCAAGGATCTGCGGAACTGGGGTGGTCGGATCTTCAAGGGTGTTCAGATCACTATGGCAGACAGCTGTGGCGAGAATTTTTACAAGAACTTCGTCATCCTTTGGAGGATCAAGTTCTACTTCTCGTATTTCCAGAGGTTCGTTCACTCCGGTCATAACTGCTGCTTTCATTTTCATTTTTTTCACCTTGCTTTCCTGAGCAGGATTTTCACGTTTATTTATCGACGGGGAGTGATGCTAATACGCGTACCAGATGGACTTTCTCTTGGTATACAGGTCAATGGAAAGGTTGCCGCATTCCATGCCCCATCCGCTCTGCTTATAGCCGCCGAAAGGACTTGTGTGTTCATAGCAACCGTATTTGTTTATGAATATCTGTCCGGCCTGGAGGGCGTTTGCCACACGCTGGGTCCTTGATACGTCATTGGTCCAGAATCCCGCGCCGAGGCCGTAGGTGGTGTCGTTGGCTATGCGGATGGCTTCTTCTTCCGTATCAAAGGGGATGACTGTCAGCACCGGCCCGAAAATCTCCTCCTGAGCGATGCGCATATCGTTGGTGCAGTCGGCGAAGATAGTGGGATTGATAAAGAAACCTTTTGCGTTGTCGCCTTCCGTATTCCTGTCGCCGCCGAGGATTATACGGCCGCCTTCCTGTTTGCCTATCTCGATATAGTTCATTATGCGGTTGAACTGGGTCTCTGAAACCTGAGCGCCCTGGGTAACCGCCGGATCGAAGGGATCTCCCACGCGCCAGTTCTTCTCGGCGTAATCGACCATTCCCTGAAGTACGCGGTCATAGACGGTCCGCTGTACCAGCAGACGTGTCGGCTCCGAGCACTTTTCCCCCTTGCCGTAGAACATGGCAACGAAGGAACGCTCGATGGCCCAGTCCATATCCGGGGCGTCATCGAAGATGATGTTAGGCGATTTACCGCCCAGCTCAAGTGAAAGTTTTTTAAGATTCGAATCAGCCGAGTCGTGTATCAGCTGACGGCCCACTTCCGTGCTTCCTGTGAAGGCTACTTTATCCACGTCCGGGTGACGTGTCAGCATGCTGCCTATTTCCCCGGGACCTGTGACCAGGTTGAATACGCCTTCCGGAAGAAGTCCTGATTCGTCAAAGAGCTCAGCCGTGCGGATCATGGAAAACGGCGTCAGGCTTGACGACTTGAACACGACTGTGTTTCGCAGAGCCAGAGCCGGGGCAAGTTTATAGCCGGCCATATCCATAGGGTAGTTCCAGGGAACTATCTGCCCGCAGACACCCATGGGCTCTCTTACGGTATATGAGAAAAAGTCTCCCATTACAGGGTTTACATCTCCGTAGAATTTGTCGGTCCAGCCGGAGTAGTAATCGAAAAAGTCCGCCACATTGATCACGTCTTCGATTCCTTCAGGGAAGGTCTTTCCGTTATCAAGGACCTCCAGAGTCGCAAGCTCCTCTACGTGATCGCGAAGGATCGCGGACAGTTTGCGCATGATCACGGCTCTTTCCTTGTGGGTGATCTCTTTGGTCCAGGGGCCTTCGTCAAAGGCTTTCCGGGCTGCCGCCACTGCTTTGTTCACGTCTTCCTCCGTGCAGGTCTCGAACCTGCCGATGACCTGATTGGTGGCCGGGTTTACAGATTCCAGGACCGGGCCGTTTCCGTTGACAAAGCGTCCTCCGATGTATGGTTTCTTCACTTCAGAAAGCCAGCTTTCAGCCCACTCTCTCTTTGGTTGATATTCTGCCATTTTGCGTCTCCTTTCTCTCTGCGGGTCTGCGCGTTGTATACTGTTTTATCCCGTGTATGTAAACGGTATTCTTAACTTTTTTGATAAGATTACAATACCCGAAAATTTTCCCATAGTCAAACTGCGGCCCCTGCCGGCATCCGGCAAAAACCCCGCCGCTTTTTATACTGTATATATATCCCGGCGGAGATTTTTTTGGTATACTTGTCATATATGAAAAGGAGAAGTATCATGTCACTTTCAAAAGAATCAATAGTAAAAGGAATGAAGGACATCCTGGGTGAAGACCAGGTAGTCACAGATGAGGCGGTGCTGCGGGAAAGCAGCAATGACCGTTACCGGAAATACGAGCAGGTGTATGAGGTTTACACTCAGCCCATTCCGGCTGCGGTTGTCTATGTAAAAAGCACGCAGCAGGTATCGGAGGTGCTCAAATTCGCAAACGAGAATGGGATCAATGTGGTCCCGAGAACAGGACACTCCGCCATCGAAGGCGGCCTTGAGACTGCGGTGGAAAACTCTGTAGTTATCGACGGCTCGGAGATGAACAAGGTCCTCGAAGTCAACGAGAAGAACATGCAGGTAACATGCCAGTGCGGAGTCCCGCTCCAGGATCTTGACGATATGCTTCAGGAAAGAGGCCTGACCACAGGCCATTCACCCCAGTCCAAACCTCTCGCGCAGATGGGAGGACTTGTGGCGACGAGGAGTATCGGTCAGTTCTCGACCCTGTACGGCGGCATCGAGGATATGATCGTCGGCTGTGAAGTGGTATTCCCCAACGGGGAGATATGCCGCATCAAGAATGTGCCTAGACGTTCGACAGGTCCTGACATCCGTCACATCGTTCTGGGAAACGAAGGCGCCCTTTGCTACATAACTGAAGTGACCGTGAAGATATTCAAATACCAGCCGGAAAACAACATTTATCTCGGATACAGGATCAAAAAAATGAAGGACGGCTTCGACGCCCTGCGCCAGGTCATGGTGGACGGATACAAGCCTTCGGTGGCAAGGCTCTACGATCTGCAGGACGCGGCTATGAATTTTGACTGGGCGGACGATGAGAATGTACTTCTGTTCATGGCGGAAGGCCCGGCTGCGATCACAAAGGCCACAGCCGAAGGAATCGACGCTATAGTAAAAAGCTTCGACGGCGTAACTCCGGTGGACCCGGAACTGATCCGCAAGTGGTTCGGACGTCTCAACTGGGGAGCGGAGCAGATCGCTCAGGAAAAGGAAGAGATCAAAGCCACCGGCAACATCGGTATCACTACGGAGATATCCGGCTGCTGGGACTGCATAAACGATATATATGAAGCTGTCATTGAAAGGATCACCAATGAAGTTCCCGACTTGACCATGATCGGCGGACACTCATCCCACAGCTATATTAACGGGACCAACGTTTACTTCGTTTACTACTACAACGTAGTCGACTGCAAGCCGGAGGATGAGATCAACAAGTACCACAATCTGATCAATAAGATCATATGTGAGGAAGCCATCAGGTTCGGCGGATCCATTGCTCATCACCACGGTCTGGGCAAAGCCAGAGCCCACATGGTATGGGATGAGTACGGCAGCTCCTTCTACATGCTCGATACGTTGAAGAAGGCTTTTGACCCTAACGGTATCATGAACGCCGGAACGCTTATTCCTATAAAACACAACGAAAAGGATCCGTGGAATTTCTAAAATATGCTGAAGATACTGAACTGTTTCAAAAATACATATGACCCGGATACGATGCCGGAGGCCGACTGGCTCTCCGGCATTTCCAGCGGAGAATTTGACTTTTCGGGACTGAAGAGCCAGATCGATCCCTGCAGCGAAAGCGGACTGGAGCTGACTTTGCGCGCGGCTGACGAAAACAGGGCGGCGGTCTCTCTTACCGGGCTGACTTTCGGACCGGCAGCGTCAGACAAAACCCTGCGGACTTTGTATGCTCTGGGATTTGATGAGTGCGTCAGGATAGACGGCCGGCCGGATCCTTTTTACCCTGAGCAGACGGCGAAGGTCATTGCCGGTTTCTGCGGGGACAGCGAGGATTATGACCTGATCGTTCTCGGAGCCCAGAGCCAGGACGGAAACAACAGGAAGACCCCGTATCTTCTGGCTGAGTATCTTGGGATGCCCTTCGTGCAGAACGTGACGGAATACTCACTGACTGAAGAGGGCCGGATAAGAATAACGAGAGAAGTGGCGGAAGGGATCTGCGAAGAGACCAGGGATCTGCCTCTTGTAATTTCTGTGGGGGATGTGCCGGAGACGCTTCTCCGGGTTCCCGCTCTGCTGCAGAGAAAAGACGCTTCGGGAAGGGAAATCAAGGTCGTGCCTTTTGCGCCGGATACCGGAGCAGACATTCCAGCCATCGAAGTGGAAAAGATAGAATATGTCGATCAGAGCCGGGCCGGGGAGATGATTACCGGGGAAGGTCCGGAAGAGATCGCGAAGGTCATATACGAGCGGTTCATACAGGGACAGAAATGAGGGCCGTACAGAGATGAAAGATATCCATGCGGAAAAAACAGAATATCAGGCAGTGATCCATACGGCGCCGTCTTTGTTCAGGCGGTCCTGTCGTGTGATGGCAGGATTTTTGCGGGACAACGGACTTGACCCGGAGAGGGGCATGACGCTGCTCATAGGTGAAGAGCTTCCGGAGCAGGCTGAAGAGTTTCTCCCAACCGGGAGGGCGGCCTTCCTGAAAGCAGACAGCGGAGCGGCTGAAGAAGTACTGACGGCGGCAGAGCCCCTGTGCGGCGGTCAGCTAGTGCTTTTTGCGCCGGATCCTTTGTGCGAGGAACTGGCAGTGCGCCTTTCGGTACGTCTTGGCGGGACATCTGTGACGGACGCCCTCAGCGCGCGCGTTGAAGAGGGGATCGCCCGTGTTGAAAGAAGGATATACGGGGGACACCTGACCGGGACCTTCCGGCTCAGCAAGGGACCCTTTTTCATAAGCTTAAGCAAAGGCCTGGATGAGGCGGACCCTGTGTCGGGCAAAGTCGAAGAGACTGTCGCGGCTGATACTGACGGGCAGAAAACCTGTTATGACCGGAAAATCACGCAGGTGCCGTCAGGCTCTGATCTGGAGGACGCGAAAACCGTCGTCATAGGCGGCCGGGGTATCGGAAACAAAGAGGGAGCCAAGGCTCTTGCGGACATAGCTTCGAAAATGGGAGCCGCATACGGGGGAACGCGCCCTGTGATCATGAACGCCTGGATGGAACGGGACAAGCTCACCGGAGTCAGCGGAGCGATGATACATCCGGAGCTTTGTATAGTGTGCGGAGGAAGCGGCTCGCCGGCTTTTTATGAAGGTATCAGGCGGAGCAAGACGATCTTAGCGGTAAACACTGATGAAAGGGCGCCCATTATGAAAAAAGCCGACGCCTGCGTCTGCGCGGACTGGCGTGAAGTGATGGAGGCGCTGGCGGAAATCGTGACACTGTAAAAATGTAGTCAGAAAAACAGACGGTTCTTTCGGGACAGAGCGTCTGTTTTTTTGTTAAAATAATAAGGTAAACTGTTTTCAAAAACAGTAAACAGACTTTTTGACGGCATGAAAAGGAGGCAGGAATGAAAAAGAAAGCGTATCTGTGTATCGCGGTTCTGATGATAACGGCATTTTGTCTGGCGGGATGCGGCGCTACGGTAAATTACACCTATGATGACGCCGATAAATACACGGCAGGCGACAGGGAGATATCAGACAGTATCGATAAGCTCAACATCGACTATGCCGCCGGTGATGTCGATATAAAGGCAGTGCCGGGCAAAACGGTGTCTGTGAAGGAGACGGCAAACAGGGATCTTGAAGAAGATCAGAAAGTGCACACCCGGGTCGACGGCTCTACCCTCTATGTGAAGTTCTGCGCTTCAGGGGAAGGCATGTCGTTCAAGGACATAGAGAAACATCTTGTATTAGAAGTTCCGGAGAACGTCCGTCTTGCCGGGCTGAAAGCGGATCTGGCAGCAGGGGATCTGAACGCGGAGCTTAAGAGATGCGGCAAGATAGATATAGATGCTGCGGCGGGAGATATAAAGGTCACTGCCGGCAAGGTGAAGGAATTTGACATAGACGCGGCGGCAGGCAACTGTGAATTTGTTTTCACTAAAACGCCGTCGGATTCGGATATCGACATGGCGGCAGGCGATCTGAAGATACAGCTGCCGGAAAAAAGCAACCTCACTCTGAAGATGGACAGCGCGGCAGTGGATTTCAGTTATGATCTGCAGTTCAAAAAGAAGGGTGAAAAGTATATATGCGGCACCGGCGCAAACGAAATGAATATAGACTGCGCTGCGGGCGATGTGAAGATCACATGCCCATAAGAAGGAGGCAATCATGATTTGCAGAGAATTCAAAGGACTTCAGCTTTCAATGCTGGGCTTCGGTGCTATGCGCCTTCCGGTGATCGACGGGGATGACGCGAAAGTCAACGTGGAACAGACACGCCGCATGGTGGACTACGCCATGGAAAACGGCGTCAACTATTACGATACTGCCTGGGGTTACCATGGTGAGCATTCCGAGGAGATAATGGGGGACGCACTTGGAAAGTACCCCCGCGACACATACTACATCGCGGACAAATTCCCGGGATATGACCTTGCCAATATGCCGAAAGTAAAGGAGATCTTCGCGGAACAGCTGAAGAGGACCGGCATGGAATACTTCGATTTCTATCTCCTGCATAACGTGTGCGAGATGAATATCGAACAGTATCTGGATCCGCAGTACGGGATCATGGAATACCTGCGTGAGCAGAAAAAAGCAGGCCGCATCAGGTACTTGGGATTCTCATGCCACGGGGAAATGCCCGTATTGAAAAAATTCCTGGAAGCTCATGGTGACGAAATGGAATTCTGCCAGCTCCAGCTCAATTATCTGGACTGGGATTTCCAGCACGGAAAAGAAAAAGTAGAACTCCTTAAGGAATACGATATACCTGTATGGGTAATGGAACCTGTGAGAGGCGGAAAACTGGCAAAACTCGGTGAGGACCGGGAAAAGAGACTCAAAGCCCTCCGGCCTGATGAGGGAATTCCTGCATGGGCGTTCCGTTTCCTGCAGGGTATGCCCGAAGTGAAAATGATACTTTCCGGTATGTCGGACGAGGCGCAGGTAAAGGATAACATCGCAACATTTGCGGAGGAACGTCCTTTAAACGATACTGAGATGAAGACCCTCATGGAAATAGCAGGCGAGCTGGCGGACGAAAGATCCGTACCATGCACCGCGTGTCACTACTGCGTGGACCACTGCCCGCAGGGGCTGGACATACCGCGGCTGATCGAGCTTTATAACGATCACATCCTTACGACAAAGGCAGGATTGTTCGGTTTCATTGCGCCTATGGCTCTTTCGGCGGTACCGGAAGACAAGAAGCCGGAGGCGTGTCTCCACTGCGGAAGCTGTGAACAGGTATGCCCCCAGCAGATAAAGATATCTGAAGTCATGACAGACTTTGTTGAGGCTCTGAAACCGAAGGATGAGAAAAAAGACGAAGAGAAAACCGGGGAATAACGGGTCACAAGACACGGAAACTATCGTGAAGGAAGACGAGGAGAAAGATAATGAGTAAGAAACTGGTAGCATATTTCAGCGCAGGCGGTACTACGAAAAAGGCCGCAGAGCAGCTGGCAGAAGCAGCAGGCGCCGACCTTTATGAGATCGAGCCTGAGGTGCCTTATACAAAAGCCGATCTGAACTGGATGGATAAGAATGCCCGCAGCACGGTCGAGATGAACGACAAGTCCTTCCGCCCGGCGATCAAAGATACTGACGCCAAAGCCGGAGACTACGATGTCATATATCTGGGATTTCCCATCTGGTGGTACGTGGCTCCGACCATAATCAACACGTTTCTTGAAAAATACGACCTTTCAGGAAAGAAGATCATTCTGTTCGCCACATCCGGCGGAAGCGGGTTCGGCAGTACCGTCGACGGCCTTAAGCCCAGCGTGGCGGCGGACACCGAGATCATCGAAGGAAAGGTCTTCCGCCTGAGAGCATCGGCAAAAGGCATAGAGAAACTCGCCGAAATGGCGTGACAGAGAGTTAAAAAGGCCGTTTTAATTGTAACAGCAGGGCGTTTTTTGAGAGACCCCGCAGGGTCTTTATCTGTGCGGGTCACATTTGGCATCCCGAGTAAGCTAAAAGAGCCAGAAATGGCATAAATTCAACATTTTCAAAGAGTTTACAATTGTTAATTGACTACGAAATAAAGGTATGCTACGATGAAAAAAATGATAAAAATCGGGAGGTGAAATTATGAGTAAAAGCTGTATAAAAGCAATGTATGTCATTAATGGCGGATATATGGATATCGACAAGGGCCTGATGACAGCCAACACAGATATAGGCAAATGGATCAAGATACCTGTTCCTGTATTCCTTCTCGACACCACAGAAGGATATGTAATGATCGACACAGGCATGAACCCGCAGGTAATCGACGACCCTGTTCCGTGCTGGGGCGAATGGCTTGCGCAGGATGTTCCTGTACACATGACAACAGAGAATGACTTCAGAACAGTATTTGAGAAGATGGGCGTTAAACTTGAAGATATCAAGTACGTTATCAATACACACATGCATCATGACCATCTGGGCGGAAACCGTTTCTTCCCGAATGCTACACATATAGTTCAGAAAGATGAATACCGTTTCGCTATCTGTCCGGATGACGGATTCAGCGCGCGTTACACACTGCACTCCGACCTTCCTGAGCAGCTGAACTGGAAACTCATCGAGGGCGAATGCGAAGTGCTGCCGGGTATCGTACTTATCCCGACACCGGGACACAGCCCGGGACACCAGTCAATCCTGCTTAAGGACGTACCGGGAGTAGGTAACCTGGTTTACTGCGGAGACGCCGTATACATGAAAGAGAACTGGGAAAAAGAAATCGGCCCGGGGATCTGCTGGAACCCGCCGCTTGCGATCAAGTCAATGCTCAAGTTAAAGCAGATCGCAGACCTGACAGATTCATATGTATTCGTAAGCCACGACTGGGATTACTTCAATACTCTGCCAATGGCACCGGAGAAGTTCACAGTTAAATAACAGAAACGAAAAAACGGTTGATATTTCTAAGGCCCGCAGCGAAAAAGCATGACCGCGCTGCGGGCTGTTACATTAAACAGAGTCCGGGGGACAATGACCTCCGCAGAAGAAGGAAGCAGAATCATGGATTATAAAAAATATGGTGACGCATATCTGGTACGTCTTGACATAGGCGATGAAATAATGGAAAGCCTGACGGAGATATGCCGTAAAGAAAAAATATTAGTTGGTTCGATCACAGGCATAGGCACCACCAATCACGCCAAGATAGGTCTTCTTGATACAGGCACCAAGGTGTATTATCCGATAGAGTATAATGAAGATCTTGAGATAACCGGTATCAACGGCACAGTTTCAGAGATGAACGATGAGACATACCTGCATATCCACATTTCGCTGGCGAAGAAAGACCATTCGGTAGTCGGCGGACATCTGGATTTTGCGTACGTCAGTGCTGTGGCGGAGATATTCATCCGCCCGGTAGACGGCAAGACAGACCGCGAATTTTCTGAAACCGCGGGAGTAAATCTTCTGCAGCTGAAATAGCAGTGCGCGGCCCGGAGGAAAGACTATGGAAACAAGACCTTACGTACCATGGGATCTTATAGAATCCTTCATGATAGATGTTTTCGTTAAATACGGTGTGCCGAGGGACGAAGCGGCGATATGCGCGGACGTTCTTCTGGAAGCAGACCGGCAGGGAATAGAAAGCCACGGATGCAACAGGTTCAAGCCCATATATATAGACAGGTTTGAAAAGGGCACGCTGCTGCCGGAGACAAATCTAGAGATCCTGAACGAAACAGACACCACACTGGTGATGGACGCTCATGACGGAATGGGCATGGTAGCCAGTTACCGCATGATGGAAAAACTTATCGAAAAAGCCGGGAAACACGGCATGGCGGGAGGAGCTGTCAGAAACTCCACCCACTACGGCATCGCCGGATACTGGACCAACATGGCGGCGAAGGCGGGCATGGTGGGGATAACCGGCACCAACGCAAGGCCGTCTGTGGCGCCGACTTTCGGAGTGGAAAATATGCTGGGGACAAACCCCCTCACATTCTCATTCCCCACCGATGAGGAATTCCCCTTCTGCCTGGACTGCGCAACGTCTATCGTTCAGAGAGGAAAAGTCGAGTATTACGCCCGGGAGGGCAAGGATACACCAGCAGGTCTTGTAGTGAGCCAGGATGGAAACACTATGACCGACAGCAGCCAGATACTGAAGGCGCTCACGGACGGAACCGCTGCTTTTGCGCCTCTTGGAGGTATCGGCGAGGAGACCGGCGGCTACAAGGGATACGGATATTCGACGGTAGTCGAGATCCTTTCGGCGGCCTTTGCCGGAGGACCGTTCATGAAGGCCCTGTCCGGGACTGATGAAAACGGCGATCCGAGGATGTACAGCCTGGGACACTTTTTCTTCGTAGCCGATCCGGACGCGTTCATGGGAAAAGACGTGTTCAGAAAGACGGCGGGAGATATCCTGCGGGCCTTAAGAGCGTCGAAGAAAGCTCCGGGAGCAGAGCGGATCTACACGGCAGGCGAAAAAGAGTATCTGATGCGAATGGAGCGCAAGGACAAAGGCGTTCCAGTCGGTACGGCGGTACAGAAAGAACTGGTTGAGCTGAGAGACCGCTTTGACCTTCCGTATAAATTCCCATTTGAATAATGACAATTGAAAAATGACAATGATACAAGGACCCCGCCGTGTTGATGACGGGGTTTTGTCATGGTATAATTCAGGCACACAGGACAGATAAAGACACGGAGAAACCCAGGAGGCGGATGCTTTGGATAATTTTGACGCGATAGCACAAAACCTCATAAAGAATGTTGAAGACTATGAACTCGGGAAAGACGGCATGTCCCCTTACGACGCGGTGCTTCACGCGCTGCAGAGGCCTTACGGTGACATGACAAACTACGGGAAAGTCATCGATGTGATGAAGAGCTGTTTTTCTCCGGAAGCCGCAAGGGCGTGGTTCGCATACCCCGACTATACAGTAAGCGCAGATGCCAGAAACACGGAAACTGCAGCGAAGTTCATGGACGGCGATATCGCCGGAAGAGCCGGGGAACTTACAGAAGAGCTGGTAAGGTCCAACATGCTGGTACCGAAGCAGTGTCCGGACGGAAGCCCGGGGTACCTGAGGAATTACCTGTTCGGGATTCTTAACAGAGCTAATTACTATCCCGGTAAAGACCCCTTTTCTGAAGTAGCGGCGGAATGGTGGATGAGTCTGGTAAACGGGGGCAGCAAAGACCTGAGAAGTCAGGTAACACCTTGCAGGATCATTCCCCACGAGGGAGTCCTTGACGGAAGCGATGCCCACGGCCGAATACCTATGGGCATAGAGATACCTGATCAGCGTCAGGTGCTTCCTATGGACAGGCTTGATCAGATAATAGATTCAAGGTACAGGATAGCCGTAATGGACTGCATCTGCAGAAGCATGCAGGAGCGGAAAGGTGACCGCAAGTGCGACCATCCCATCGAGGAGACATGCATCACTTTCAATCAGATGGCGGAAGCGACCATAGAGCAGGGTTTTGCAAAAGAGATAACAGCCGAAAAGGCTAAAGAGATAGTACGCATGTGCCGTGACAGAGGCCTGGTGCAGGAGATCGGAGACGCGGTGAATCCCCTTGCTCTCTGCAACTGCTGCGAATGCTGCTGCCTTTGCCTCATATCCATGAACAGGTTTGAGACCACGATAGCCTCGCCTTCCAGATGGCAGGCTGACGCAGCTCATACCGACCGCTGTGTAGGCTGCGGCAAGTGCGCGGAAACATGTCCCGCCCACGCGGTAAGCTTTGACGACGGAGCGCCTTACGTGAATGCCGGTCTTTGCATAGGCTGCGGGGAATGCGCGGCTCTGTGCCCGGAGGGAGTCATACGGATGATAAAAAGAACCGGAGCGCCTGAGGCATACGCGATGGAAACTCCGGACAGGGTATATATCTGATTATGCACGAAACGTCACTTATAGAATTTACACTTAACGCAGTTGAAAGCCGGGCTTTGTCGATGGATATCGGAAAGGTGACCGCCATCCACCTTGTGATAGGGGATCTTCGCGGCGCGCTGCCGGATCTGATGGAGAGGGCGTTTGTCTTTCTCTCCGGTAAAAGACCGCTCTTTCACGGCTGCAGACTGGACATAAAGACCGTCCCCGCCGTGCTGAGATGCAGAAACTGCAGGAAGGAATACGGGATCGAACATCTTTATGGGGCAAAGTGTCCGGAATGCGGCAGCCCGGAATATGAGATCGTCTCCGGCAACGAGCTTCTCATCGCTTCTTTTGACGCAGAATAATGATATAAAAAGTGATATACTTGTTACATGAAAACACACACCATCAGGCAGATTAAAGAGAATATGAATGCAGGGAAGAAGACGGCGCTGTTCGTTTTTTTCATCTGCGTTTTTTTATTGATGGTTTCAGTATCGCCGCTGCAGGCGGAAGCCTCATCCTTCAGTGACAGAAAGCCTAAGGGCCTGGTGGTGACGGCTGCCCGGGGCAGGATCGCCATCACCTGGGAAAAGGTAAAAGGAGCCGACTACTATATCGTCTACGGCAAAAGAGTAAGGACAGGAGCAGGTCCCCGTCCGCTGAAGGATAAGAACGGAAAGAGTCTCTACAAAAAGATAACGTCCACGAAGAAATGCAAGACAGTGCGGAGAGGTCTGAAAAAAGGCAGGGATTTCTGCTATTACGTAGTCGCCTGCAGGAAGGTGAACGGAAAGACCATAAAGAGCCGCAGGAGCTATATCCGCGTGACCACTTTGCCGAAGAAGGGCAGATCCACCATCAAGAATCTGCTCAGGACCGGTCTTGCCCCCATGGGAAGCACCATGTATATCATGAGAGGGGGCTGGAACAAAGCCTATACCGGTGCGTGTGAAACTACGAGAAGGACCGGGGTCTACCGGCAGTGGAGAATTTTTGCCGGCAAACAGACGAAAAGGTATAACAACCATTATAAGGAATATAAATATGAATATAAGAAAGGGCTGAACTGCACCGGCTACACCGGCTACTGCATCTACAACGTGATGCACACAGGCGACGGATATTCCGGTTTCGTGAAGAAGTCCGGCAAGCTGGGAAAATGGCTGAGGAAGAAGGGCTACGGCACGTATACCCGGGCATCAAAGGTGAAAAACCGCAGAGCCGGTGACATCATGACCCGTGACGGTCACGTGTGGATCGCTGTGGGAGAATGTGATGACGGCAGCATACTCGCCATGCATTCCTTCGTTCCCACCCTCAGCCTTTCCGGAACGCCTTCAAAGGCGGGCAAGCGGGAAAGCCAGGCTGTGAAGCTGGCAAGAAAATACATGAAGAAGTACTACGGGAAAGCATATAAGATATGCCCGAACATAGTGCACATAGATAAGACGTACCGGACCAAATACGCCAGGATGCGCTGGAACAGCAGGACGCTTTCAGATCCCGACGGATACAGGAACATGAGCGCTGAAGAGGTGCTTGCGGATCTGTTCTCCGAAAGATAAAGACTGTGGTATAATTATACCGGTGGACGATAAAGAAATATACTTGTCATATGAAAACACACACGATCATGCAGGAAAAAGGGAATAAGAACGCAGGGAAAAAGACGGCATTGTTCGTTTTTTTCATCTGCGTTTTTTTATTGCTGGCTTCGGTATCGCCGCTGCAGGCGGAGGCTTCATCTTTCAGTGACAGAAAACCGAGGGGCCTGGTGGTGACGGCCGCCCGGGGCAGGATCGCCGTCACCTGGGAAAAGGTAAAAGGCGCCCACTACTATATCGTTTACGGCAAGAGAGTAAAGACGGGAGCAGGCCCCCGGCCGCTGAAGGACAAGAACGGACGGAGTCTCTACAAAAAGATAACCACCACGAAGAAGTGCAAGACAGTGCGGAGAAGCCTGAAAAAGGGCAGGGATTTCTGTTATTACGTAGTCGCCTGCAGGAAGGTGAACGGGAAGATCATAAAGAGCCGCAGGAGTTATATCCGCGTGACCACGCTGCCGAAGAAGGGCAGATCCACCATCAAGAATCTGCTCAGGACCGGACTGGCTCCAATGGGGAGTACCATGTATGTCTGGGGAGGCGGCTGGAACAGGGCCGATACTGCCGCGGGCCCCACTGCGAGAAGGACGGGACTGTATCCTGACTGGCGTAAATTCGCGGCAAAACACATGAAGAACTACGATTATACGAAGCATCTGTATGAAATCAAAAAAGGCCTTGACTGTTCAGGGTTTGCGGGCTTTTGCATATATAACGTGATGAATACAAAGAACGGGAAGAAGGGATATGTAAAGAAGTCCACATGGATGAGCAAATGGCTGTCGAAAAAAGGTCTGGGTTCCTACCGGTCCGCGTCAACAGTAAAGACACATAAAGCCGGCGACGTGATGTCATGTAAGGGACACGTATGGATAGCGGTAGGCGACTGCAGCGACGGCAGCGCTGTAGTGATGCATTCCTCACCCCCGCGGTAAGTCTCGCGGGAACCCCGTCGAAAAGCGGGAAGAAAAACAGCAAAGCAGTTAAACTTGCGAGAAAATATATGAAAAAATACCATCCCGGCCTGTACAGGAAATACCCTGAAATGGTATACCGTGACAAAACATATCTTAAGCGTTACAACAGGATGCGGTGGTATAAGAGTATTCTTTCAGACCCTGACGGATACAGGGGCATGAGCGCTGAAAAGGTGCTTGCGGACCTGTTCTCCGAAAGATAAAGACTGTGGTATAATTACATAAAAGGACAACAAGGAGGTTATTATGACAACGACAGTAAAAAGGACATTCGCAGTAATAGTAATGGTCATAGTAGCAATGGCTATGCTCCTGCCCGCGCAGGCAAAGGAAGCGCGCGCAGACGATTTCAACGACGCGAAGTACAAGAAGAAGGTAACGGTTTACAAGGACTATGTTCCGGTATGGCTCAACATGGGCTCCAGAGATAACGGCGCGAAAAAGATAACCGTCACATCAAGCAAGAGCTCGGTTGTGAAAGTCAACAAGTACGCGCTTGCCGACAAGATGATCATTTTCGACACAAAAAGCAAGGGCAAGGCTACGCTGACTATCAAGATCAGGAAAAAGAGCGGAACAAAGACCTACAAATGCAGGGTAAAAGTAGTGGGATATTCAACTCCCGTAAAGTCACTTAAACTTGCGAAACACAGCTTCACGAAGAAGTGCAAGAAAAAGAACAAGTACCTGAACTACACGCCGAAACACAAAACTGAAAAAGTGACCGTAAAATGCAAGCGCGGCTGGAAAGTAAAGATCAAACACATATGGTTCACAGCCAACAGCCACAGCAAGTCTCTGAAGAGCGGCAGCAAGGTGACATACAGGAAAAACGCTGAATTCGAGTGCATCACGTACGTCTTCTATAACAAGAGCAGGAATTACACTATAATAAAGCAGGTAAACATCAACAGATAAACACACCCCCTGTGTATCACAACAGGTCCCGCAGCCGCGGAGCCTGTGGATAATATAAACAGCCTCACAGATAATTGGAAAAGGAGATTGAATTATGAGTGATATGACGATTGAAAAAGCCGTGGAAAACTACATGGGAGGAATCGACTGTTCACAGGTTTGCTTCGGACATGGCGCAGAGGTACTGGGATTTGACAAAGAAACAGCTGTAAAAATAGCAGCGGCCTTCGGCGGCGGAATGTTCGCGGGCGAAAGATGCGGATGCGTCACGGGAAGTCTTATGGCTCTCGGACTGAAGTACGGACATTATAAGAAAGGCGACGAAGAAACAAAGAACGCGTTCCTGGCTAAAAAGGCGGAATTTGAAGCGAAGTTCAAGGAGGCTCACGAGACACTTATGTGCAAAGAGCTGATCGGTTATGACGTTTCCAAACCGGAAGAACTTCAGGCTGCCCTTGAGTCGGGCGTGATGTTTGATCTTTGTCCTAAACTTGCTGTAACGGCATGCGAGATCCTGGACGACATGCTGTAGTAGTTATTTGATTGGAGGAATGAACGATGGCGAACAAGTACGCAGGAACACAGACAGAGAAAAACCTTATGGCTGCTTTTGCAGGCGAATCAGAAGCGAGGAACAAATACACTTATTTTGCTTCTAAAGCGAAGAAAGAAGGGTATGAGCAGATCTCCGCGCTTTTCCAGAAAACAGCTGATAATGAGAAAGAACACGCCAAGATGTGGTTCAAGGAACTGGAAGGCCTTGGCGATACGGCAGAGAATCTGAAAGCGGCCGCAGACGGCGAGAACTACGAATGGACAGACATGTACAAGGGTTTTGCCGAGACAGCTGAGAAGGAAGGCTTCAAGGCTCTGGCAGCAAGATTCCGCATGGTAGCAGAGATAGAAAAGCACCACGAGGAACGTTACAGGGCGCTGCTTCATAACGTTGAAGCCCAGGAAGTTTTCAAAAAGAGCGAAGTCAAGGTATGGGAATGCAGGAACTGCGGACATATCGTTGTCGGAACAGAAGCTCCGAAGGTATGCCCGGTATGCGTTCATCCCCAGAGCTACTTCGAGGTCAATGCTGAGAACTACTGATCATACGGCGCGGCCTTTCCGGGCGCAGATCGAAAAAACGGGCGGGCAGTTCATACTGCCTGCTCTTTTTGTGTGAAAAAAAAGCCCCGCAGGTTGCGCGGGGCCGGACGTTATTCTCTTTCTTTCTTAAGCTCTTCTTTGATCCTTTTCAGCCGCTCCCTGCTGCAGGGGTTGATGCTGCGCGCCTGGGCATAGTTGCGGCATTCGGCCAGGGAAGGCTCTTTGTAGTATTCGAGGAACTGCTGTATGCTGGAAGCTATGCCTTCGGCGATCTCCGCGTCCTCACCCGTGTTTTCCGCCCGGGCCTGCTGCAGGTTTTTGTATCTGTCAAAAACATGATCCGGCATGGCCATGATCATCTCGCTTATGAGATCCTGTTTATATGAAAGAGCCTCGTGCTCGTTCCAGCGTGCCAGAAGATTGATGGAGTCTTCCGAAAGGCCGGTCAGAGCGCTCATTTTTCCAATCAGTTCATTTCTTTCTTCTTTGGTAAGTTTTTCTGCCATATCAGTATTCCTTTCGCATAAAATGATTATACATTCGCGGGAATGCCGGCACAAGTAGAGAATCATTTTCGGGCGGCAGGCAGGCTGCGACGGGAAGACTGTACGATGTAGAAAAAAACCTGTGGATATGATACAATCAAAAAGACTGTGAGGCCCTTGTTGAGCCGGGCAGTTGTGTGTATGGAGGAAAGGCGCGGGAAGTATGAAAATAAACAGGTTCACTGTTATTTTTATAGTGATGATAATGATCGCGGCATCTTTGGGATCTGCGGCGGTTTTTGCGGTACCTTATAAGGGTCAGTATTACAGCCAGCCGGCGGGTGGCTATTACTATAATCCCAGCGGGACGTACAGCGGATACGGACTGCCGGGAAGCGTTTCTGTAGTCTACTCGGGAGGCATCCATTCCCATGTGAAATCAGTAGACGGCCGGGGCGGCATATCCAGAATAAGTACTTTTTACAAGGAGCAGCAGGTTGCTGACGCCAACGCTTTTTATGTTGACGCCGGCAATTTTTCAATGGGAACGACCTTCCAGGCGGCATTCATGAAAGAGGCTCTGGAACTGAGAGGGCTTGCGGCTGCGGGCTGTGACGTTACGACTATCGGCGTCAGCGAATTTGATTACGGGCTCAGGTCACTGGGCAAAATGCTGAAAGCAGCAAAGAAAAAATTCGGGAGCACAGGTCAGACGGCATCCGGTACAGCAGCCGGGGCGGCGACAGGCGCAGCATACACTGCGGGCACATACGGTACGACATACACACCTGCGGCAGCCGGCGGGAGACTTCCGCACATCGTGTGCTCTAACATAGACTGGGACAAAACTCTGAAAGAGGCGGATAATAAAGATGCTGCTTATCTGAAAAAAGCAATGAAGGACTACGGGGTCAATCATTTCAGAAGCGTCACCAACGGCACAAAGAAGATCGCGGTCATCGGGATAACAGGCGAAAAAGCCGCGGCCGGACTTGAAAGCAAAGGCATATACTTCGAAGATCCTGTAAGCGCCGCGAAAGATACGATCAAAAAGCTGAAGAAAAAAGTAAAAGACGTGGATATGATCGTCTGCCTGGGACAGTTCGGCGCGGGAGATACGACCGGAGAAGCAGAACGCCTGGCTGAAGAGGTCAAAGACATAGATCTGATAGTAATAGGGGACAGCAGTAAGGGGCTTAAGAAGCCGGTCAAAGCCGGGCATGCCCGTATAGTTTCCGCCGGGGCGGACAGCAGGCTTGCGGGAGCCATCACGTTCACCGAGAAAAAAGCAGGGAAAAAAGATTACAAATATACTAAGGGCTGGCTGAAGAAACTGGATAAGAGCGTGGCAAAGGATGCGGAAGCTGAGCGGAAAGCCGACGGACTTGAGCAGGATCTTAATGATTCATATTTTGAGAAGCACGGATACAAAGCCGGGCAGAAACTGGCTGAGAACGGTATAGATTTTTCCGGCATAGAGAAGTTCAGAAGTGGCAGCGCTCCGGATCCTTTCGGGGACCTGCTGGTAGATTCATATTTCCTGGGAGCGAAAGAGACCGGAGATAAAGCGGTGGTTGCCATCGCCTCAACTAAGTCCATCGACAGGGTCCTGCCAAAGGGCGAACTGACAGTGGACGACACATTTAACATGAGCAGTGAAAGACTGGGGCCTGACAGTACGGTGGGCAGCGCTCTGGTCAGAGTGTATTTCACAGGTAAGGATCTTAAGAACATAGCTGAAGCAAAAGTATCAGTGATACCGAAGAAGAAGGATATGTGCTTTTACATATCGGGGATCAGGTACTCGTACAACACCCACCGGGTGAAATATAACAGGGTATTCAAAGTGACTGATGAAGACGGAAACACCCTGAAGGACGATTCCCTGTACCCGGCCGTATGCGATCTGGAATTCCTGGGCATGGTATCGGATATCAGCGACGGCGGCATGGGAATGATCCCTATCGAGATAAGAGATAAAGACGGCAAGGCTCTCCCGGAGAAAAAATGGGAAAGCATGACTATAGAAAAAAACGGCGCGGAACTGAAGATCTGGCAGGCAGTGGCTGA
>JAUMVF010000001.1:0-22153 GCA_030530305.1 Bacillota bacterium | reverse complement strand
TGACAAGCTGGATTCATTTGACGGCAAAGTCCCCGGACAGTACGCGAAAGCCCGCAGCGAAGCGGACAAAAGCGAGTCCTTCAGTCCGTCGGAACTTTTCAAAGCGCCAAACAGAGCAGGGTGGATCTCATACTGCATAGCTTTAGTGATCATCCTGGTGATAGTTCTCGTGATCATCCTTCTCGTATCCAGACGGCGCAGGTCCTACGCGTCCAGGGTACGCAGGGAATCGAAAATGTTCAGAAACAGGAGACACGGAAGCACAAAGAAGGCCTACCGGAGAAATCAGAAGAAGATTTTTTCCAATAAGAAAAACCGCAGGTGGTGACGATAAATGTCCATCATTGAGATAATACTTCTGGGCGTCGGTCTGGCAATGGACGCGGTCGCTGTTTCCATTGCCAACGGCATGATATATAAAGATATAACAAAGGCGGGATATGTTTCGATGCCCGTAATGTTCGGATTTTTCCAGATGATGATGCCTGTGGCAGGATATTACGCAGGTGAAATTTTCGGACAGGTCCTTAAGGATCATTCAGGACTGGTGGTCCTGATAATACTGGGCATCATCGGAGCAAAGATGATCCTCGAAGGGCTGAAGAAACTGAACGCCGGCAAAGACGGAAATGATGAGCATGCAGAGGATGGAAAGAAACTTTCCTTCACAGTCGTACTGCTTCAGGCGGTGGCTACCAGCATAGATGCTTTTGCGGTTGGCGTAGGCCTGAGCGCGGCGGGCGTCAGACTTTGGAGCACCGTTTCAATAATAGGCATAGTGACTGCGATCATGGTCGTTTTGGCCCTGTTCGTCGGAAAGAAACTCGGGCAGATACTTGGAAAATACTCGGAGATAGCAGGGGGAGCTATACTGATCATCATAGGACTAAAGTCATTTTTTGCATAATGATATAACGGGTGCGATACTACAGGCCCGGGCGGCGCGGAAGCAGGATTCCCGCAGCGCAGGAGGAAAGAATGTCAAGAATAATAGCTGCGACACAGAACAAACATAAAATAAGGGAGATCGAAGCCATAACGAAAAAATTCGGCATGGAGATCGTTTCCCGCGACGAAGCGGGGATAGAAAAGGTTGAAGTGGTTGAAGACGGAACCACTTTTGAAGAGAATTCATACAAGAAAGCATACGAGATAATGAAGCTTTGCGGCGAGGTGACCATCGCCGATGACTCGGGAATAGTGGTAGACTGCATCGGCGGCGCGCCGGGAGTATACTCCGCCAGATTCGCGGGAGTCGACGGCGACGATGAAGCCAACAACCGCAAACTCATGGAAATGATAAAAGATTTTCCCTTTGAGGAAAGGACCGCCAGGTTTGTTTCAGTGATCACCATGGTCTATCCGGACGGGGATACCATCGTCGCGCGGGGCGAGGTGGAAGGACACGTGATACCCGAGGAGATCGGTGAGAATGGGTTCGGATACGATCCCATGTTCATTCCTCTGGGATATGATATAACCTTCGGACAGTTCGAGCCGGAGGAAAAGAACAAGATAAGCCACAGGGCCAACGCTCTTGTTTCATTGCAGAAACAGCTGGAAGAGCGGGCGGCCCGGAGCCGGTAACGGATGAAGCCGGCGGACCGGCCGGCAGCCGCGGCATGACGCAGGAGGGGCAGATGTCCAGAAGAAGGCTGACATACATGATAACCATGGGCA
Source organism: Bacillota bacterium (assembly GCA_030530305.1). Classification (GTDB taxonomy): domain Bacteria; phylum Bacillota; class Clostridia; order Peptostreptococcales; family Anaerovoracaceae; genus RGIG7111. The sequence goes on along the minus strand of JAUMVF010000001.1, from coordinate 20,473 downwards.
TAAAGCAGTTCCGGGATCCTTATTACCAGGGATTCGCGGCGCAGCTTGCTTTTTATTTCCTTCTTGCGGTAGTACCTACAGTCATGATAATTTCCCAGATAATCGCCAGCATGGAGATCATATCCATGGACAGGCTGGTCCAGATCATCGACAACTATCTGGGACAGAATATACCGGACGCTCTTCTGGGCCTTCTGAAGACTAAATCAGCGACCACCTCCAACATCATATTCATCGTTGTAGCGCTGTGGGCGGCTTCCCGCGCGCAGTTTTCCATGATAAGGATCACCAATTACACCATGACCGACGGTAAGACCACCGGCGCAGGGTATTTCAGAGAGAGACTCAGGTCGATCGTGACCATGCTTTTCACCGTGCTGATCATAATCGTCACACTTATAGTTCTGATCTTCGGACCCCAGCTGCTCATGCTTATAGGATATATATTCGGAAACGCGGCGGATGTGACCGAAGCTATCGCGAAAGTCTGGATATATCTCAGGTGGGCTGTGGCCTTCATACTGTTCCTGCTGGTTATCGGCGCCAACTACTACATGCTGCCGACCCAGAAGGTGCCGTTCAAGACAGTCATTCCCGGAAGCATTTTTGCTTCAGTGGGGCTGGTGCTCATCAGTGTTCTTTACGCCAGATACGCCACCAGCGTTGCCAACTACGACATCATTTACGGGTCTCTGGCAAGTATCGCCATGCTGATGATCTGGTTCTACTTCGTTGCGTGGGTGCTCTGTCTGGGCGTGCTTTTCAATAAAGTCTGGGACAAGACGAAGAATATCAAAGAAGAGGATCCCGACGATATCGACAGGTATGAGATCCAGTAAAGAACCGGCCTTTAAGGGCAGGCAGCCGTTCTTTCAATGCTGGGACCCCAGTTGAATGCGTAGTATTGAAGTCAAGGTAATAGACAGAAGTTTGTGCGGTAATGTAAAAGAGTCTAAAAGGCTAGGCATTACCGATATTAATGTATCTAAATATATATATGGGGATCAACTCTATGATATAATGTAAACAATTGTAAATGCCAATGTAAACAAAGCCTTAAACAAATCAATATATTAAAAAGATTATGTCAGTTCCCGGATGGAGGTGGGACAATGAAAATAGAAGTGAACAGATCATGGGTTCTTGCGATCCTTATGACCGTAGTAATGGTATTTGCTATGATCCCTCAAGCGGCTGCTCCGGCCTATGCCGATCAAAGCGGACAGGACGATCCGTCTCATGGGGACAAAATCTGGTTCGGCGGTAAAATCTGGCGAGTGTTGGAAAATCCGGGTGTCGCCAATGACGATACCAATACACCGGGCATATTGCTGCTGTCAGAATATGTGCTGGAAGAAAGGATTTGGAACGATGGTGCATTTGATACTAATAAACCTGCAAGAGAATGCTGGGACGAGTCGACTATCCGCGCTTACCTGCAAACCGAGTTCGAGGACAGCATCTACATGAGCAGCACAGAGAAAGGCGCGGTATTGACTGCGAAAAAGAACGATAGTGAGGAGATCGGGGGTCTGGACGTACCGGAAGCAAATTCCGGTTTATCGGGAGACCGGTTCTTCCTGTTGAATTATTATCAGGCTAAGGCCAACACGCAGATGTTCGCAAATAATGACGACAGGATCGCGTATAACGAAAATGGAGAAAAGAAGCACTGGTTTACCCGCACCGCAGGTTCGAGGCCCGGCTGGGAAGGCATGCCCGAAAGAGTTTCGGTAGCTTTCGGTATATCTCTAATAGGACAAGGTAGTTGGACTCCTTTGTCATATTACCAAAGCATGGGGGTGCGGCCGGCCTTTTATCTGGAGCCCGGTTCAGTAAGTGAGTATAATCAAGACTCTGACGGAATCTATGTGATAACTTTCAAGGATGGAACCAAATCAACAAGGGCTATGCCGCTTCCGACTCCTTCTGCAGAGAATGGGAGCATAACCGTGAGTCCGAACAGAGCGGTTTATGGTCAAGAGGTAACTCTGACTCTTGAACCTGATGCTGACTATCGTGTGGGTACCGTATCTGTTCTTGATGATGCGGGCAACAATGTTAATGTCGTCTGGCTCAGTGATACTCAATGCAAATTTTCCATGACGCAAAACGGAATAAGATCTATAAGTGGAAATTTTGTTCCCAAAATAAGTATTCAGGATGCGGAAGTCGTTCTATCCGATACAAACTTCACCTATAGTGGAGATGTACAGAAGCCGGCGATTGAAAAAATCGGGGAAAAGTTGCTAACCGAAGGAACGGACTATACTGCAGAGTGGTCAGACGATTCTTCAAAGGACGCGGGATCATATACTGTGACCTTGACCGGTAAGGGGAATTACGTTGGAACGACACAGGCAGAATATACCATTGATAAAGCGGTGCAGACGATAACTGCCCCGGCAGTATCATATATCAAAACTTTTGGGAATAAACCCTTCAGTCTCAATGCAGTGACGGATGGTGACGGTGTATTAAGTTATTCGTCAGACAAAAAGGATTGTGCAACAGTTGATTCCAGCGGTAAGGTAAGGATTAAAGGGGCAGGCACAGCGAAAATCACCGTTTCCGCGGCGGAAGGAAAGAACTATAAGAAATCGGGAAACGTTACGATTGAAATCAAAGTAAAGAAGGCGACTAATCCCCTGAACATAAAACCGAAGGCGGCCGGAGTCAAATACAGTAAGCTTAAGAAAAGAGCCCAGACTCTGAAAGTTTCACAGGTAATCAGGTTTGTAAAGAAAGTTTCGGATAAGAAGACCTATAAACTTTTTTCCGCGAAGAAAGGAAAGAAGAGTTTCAGTAAATACTTTAAAATTAATTGGACGACCGGAAAGATTACAGTAAAGAAAGGGCTGAAAAAGGGTATTTACAAAGTCAAAGTCGGGGTTAAGGCTAAGGGAAATACTAATTATAGAGCTTCTGACTGGAAGAAAGTGATCTTTAAGATAAAAGTTCAATAATAAATAATACCGGTATGCAGGATGCATCGTCAGGTTGCTTGTTGGTCTTTATGTACTCATATATCCTGGCCCGATCTACGGCGGGAATATGTAGATATGGGAGCTATGCCTGAAAGAAGAAAACGAGGTTCCGGGCAGATCCGAAGTTAATTATATAATATGTTTGTTAAGAAAAATCTCTCCGAAAAGCGGGGAGATTTTGGTTTTTTGTATCTGTTAAAGTAGAAGGGATTTTAATTATTATGAAAGAGTGATTACTTCAATGAGAAACAGAGAGGAAAGAATCACAAGAATGCACGCGAGAGCTGCGGAAATAGAAAGGAAAGCCAATCGGAGGAGATCCGGTATCCTGGGCACTGTCTCGGGAGCGCTGATGGTCTGCCTCCTGCTTGTCATGCAGCAGCTCAGACATATGCATCACGGGATACGAAGCGAACAGAATACAGGTTCATCGCTGTTGGCAGACAGCGTAGGCGGATATGTGCTGATAGCTGTCATAGCATTTGTTTTAGGTACCATCATAACGGCGCTGATAATCAATCACAGGAAGAAAAGCAGAAGATAGGCAAAGGTACGGATGAAAGATAACAGTGTGGAAAGGAACGAAAGAATCATGAAGAAAGCGTTGACATGGGTAACTGTTGTGATAATGGCAATAGCGATGATGTTTACAGCAATGCCGGTGAGTGTGGATACAGCGCAGGCGACGGAAGGCGACCCGGGCATGATACAAGGCATGTCGGGAGATTATCTGGCGAAGTATGTGAGAGATGATGGCGCCCAGATCATATGGTACGGACCAAAAGCGTGGTGGGTGGTCGGTTACGGTGATTCAGGACTTGACAACCAGGGTACTGCCGTTAACGAAGGCGCAATAACGCTGTTTTCAAAGGAGATCTTAGAGAATGTAGCTTTCAGCGCAAGAGGCAATAATCAGTACTATTACAGTACGCTCAAGCAGTATCTCGATGGTTATGTGGCAAACTTTTCACAAATCGAGCAGGATGCTATTGTTCGCAGGAATATAGAGGGCGGCAGCGCAAATTACAATATGGGCTCCAGTTTCAAAAGAGACGGTGTCAAAGGACCCGGCATTTCCAACGCGGTCCTGTGGGCTATTTCCTGGGGAGAGTTTTGGGGATTATATGGAGAAGTAAGGTGGCCGGGCGATTACTGGCTGCGTTCTCCGAATATGAGCGACAGTACAGCGATATACTCTATGGGCAGCACAGTTTACCAGGGCGATGCACAGGGATCCGTTTATGAGTATCGTGGAGCGCGTCCCGCATTCTGGCTCAACATGGAGTCCATTGCATTTGTATCCACTGCGGAAGGCGGCAAGCCGTCTGCAGGCACTGACTCGCTGAAAGAAGTACAGCCCAATCCGGGAAGGGAATGGAAACTGACATTAAAAGATTCGTCCCGCACGTCTTTCTCCGTCAGCAACGTGAAATCGCAGGGAGGGTCAACGATCAGGTTCAATTACAGTGGCGCTGTTACAGATGACAATGAATACATTTCCGCAGCGATCGTTGACAGTTCCGGTAAAGTGACCCGCTATGGAAGACTTGCTTCGGCAAACGCTTCAAGCGGGACCGTTACGATAAACAATACAAACGATTGGGATCCGGCAGACGGTGAAAAACTGTACATTTTCAACGAACAGTATAACGGTGACAAAGCTACTGACTACGTATCAAATCTCGCAGAGATAACAGAATCCATGATCGTCAGCGAAGATCAGCTTTCGGGAGACGGAAGCGCCAATAATCCATACGTAATAACCGGGACCAACGGCTGGAATCAATTCGCGGCGCTTGTGAACGGCGGAGACAGCATGGAAGGGAAATTCGTCAAACTGGGCGATAACGTAAAGGTTGGCACCATGGTAGGAACGAGCAGCCATAAGTTCAGTGGTACCTTCGACGGCGCGGGTCATAAGCTCACGATCAGCAAGACCGCGACAGGGGAGCGGTGCGCGCCATTCCTGTACACCGATAATGCGACGTTTAAGAATATACATGTAAAAGGAACGATCACAACGGGATATAAATTTGCGGCAGGTCTTGTTGCAAACGCAGCAGGTGCCACAACGGTAACAAACTGCAGAAGCAGCGTGAAGATAGTATCCAGTGTTGATGGTGACGGCACCCATGGCGGATTTGTTGCGGTAGGCAACGTGATTTTTGAAGGATGTCTCTTTGACGGCAGCATCATCGGTGAACAGACCATATTGTGCGCAGGGTTCCTTGGATATACCGCAGGCGGAAATTTTGATTGTGTCAACTGCCTGTTCGACGCAAAAGCAATCAAGACCGCAGACAAAACCGCCAATTTTATACGGACTTCGGATAACGCAACCAACAGTTACTACACCTGGGCCATTGGCCAAGGCCGTGACCGGGGCAAACTGGTCCATTCCATAACTGCCGGAGACGGGGTTGATATTGATTTCGGCGAAAGCACGGAATATGACGTGAGCGGCATTACCGCATACAGCACGGGGCTTGGATACGACGGCGCCTTCTACGCGGGTAAAGACGACGTGGTAACGGTAACCATGCCGGATATCTCGGATAAAGACAGGAAGTACGTTGTCAGAGCCGGACAGATATCCGGATCAGGCACGGAGTATCAGATCACGATGCCGGATGAAGACGTGGAAGTAAACTGGATGTACTCCAGATTCCCGGCTCCGCAGGGAGTTGTTATCAAGCCGAGCATATCAATGAACGGTCTGGTATCCAAAGTCGAGGCGGAATGGGAGGAATCCGATGGGGCAGTAGGATATTATCTCACGCCTTGCAGGATCGAAGACGGGAAATGGAAAGATCTTTGCGATCCAATCGATGTCAGCGAGCCGGAGGCAACAGACGGTAAAATCACATATAACCTCACCGAATGGGTCGTGACCGACCATATCGAAGCCGGAGGCGGCGAATTCGGATTCAAAGTCCAGGCTTATGACGGTGAGGGTGAAGAGTCACGTGTGATCAACTCATCCACGGACGAGATATATGAGATATCCCTGAGATTCGGCCTTGACGGACCTTCATTTATTGCTCACGGAGGTTCGAATATAGGCGCTGCCATCTATGAAAAGTTCCTGAGACAGGGAGAAGGAAGCGGTTATTACGAAAGAGACGGGGAGTATTACTACGAGATGGGAAGCCCGAAGAGAATTATCTGCTTCGCCCCGAAAGACGAGTTCGGATACGATTCTCTCGCTGATATGGAAGCGGATTCATATCTCCGGCCGGGGCAGCCCTTTGCGAATGTCTCACTGAAAAAGAACATTCAGGTCCACGCGGTCACAGAGGAAGCTGTCTGTGAAAACACAGGGGATCTTCATAAGTGGAAGGAGATCGTGGAACCGGCAAGATTCTATGAATGGGGATACACCCACTACGAATGCCCCGATTGCGGAGGCTACAGAAGCGGAGATTCTATACCGCCGCTGGAAAGAGTTTATGTGGAAAAGTCCTCATACGCCTACACAGGTAAAGCAGTAAAAGCGAAGATAGTAGCTATGAATACATCTCCGGGTGGAGGCGAACGGCTGAAAGAGGGCAAAGATTATAAACTGACCTATTCTGACAATACAAATGTCGGAAGAGCGACTGTTAAAGTTACGTTCATAGAAAGATACGCAGGAACATCCACCATGGATTTCAGGATAAAACCTGCGAAGATGTCCGATGTCAGGATCGCTGACATCGCGGCTAAGGGATACACAGGGAAAGCCATAAAACCGGCGCCTGTAGTTAAACTCGGCAATGTGAAGATGAACGCGAAAAACTACACGCTCATATACACGAACAACACAGAAATAGGCAAAGCCACGATCATACTGGTAGGAAAGGGCAACCTTACAGGCGTGGCGGTCAAGACCTTCAGGATCGTAAAGGGAAAGAATCCGCTGAAGGTCAAAGGAAAGACAGCGACAGTCAAATACTCGAAACTGAAGAAAAAGACGCAGTTGCTTAAAGTTTCCAAAGTGCTCAAATTCACAAATAAAGGAATAGGCAATGTGACTTACATGAAGAAGAAAGGCGACAAGAAGATCACCATTGCCAAGAAGACCGGAAAGGTCACATTGAAGAAGGGCCTTAAGAAGGGCACTTACAAAGTGAAGATAAAGATAAAAGCTGCAGGAAACAGCAAGTACAAAGCCGGAACGAAGACCGTTACGGTGAAGATAAAGGTCAAATAGCCGGGAGGGATAGAAATGGTCAGAACAGGAAAACGAACAACCGTATTCACGATAATGATCGCAGTGCTGATGTCTCTGTTGCTCCTGGGATCGGCACCGCAGGAGGCGCGGGCAGACGGGAGCGTTCCTTCGCCGGCAAACGTAACGCTCGAAGCGGTGACCGCCGGCTCCTCAGGCTATGTTACCGAGCTGGTAGCCAGCTGGGATGAAGTGGCAGACGCCAAAAGCTATACTGTGACAGTGGTCAGGGTCCGCTACGGATGGGCGGAGGATGTTATGAGTCTTACACCGGAGGATCTTGAGACAGTCAATGGCAGAGTGTACTGCAATATACTGACTGAGACAAAGAAGCAATGGAGCGTAACATATTGGGACCACGAGATGGCGGTCACAGTCCGGGCCAACACCGAAGCAGGAACTTCTGACGGAGCAAGTTCAAAAAGTATCGAACTGATCCCGACATGGAGATATTTCAGTGATGACTCCTGTCAGGCGGTCCTGTTCCTTGCCGGGACGAATCTGGCATCCTGTATGGAAGAGTTGATCAGGGAAGATGCCGAAGGAGCCCAGAGATGTTTCAAATACGATGAAAACGGAAACACCCTCTGCCGTCGCTACAATGGGGACACCTGGAGCAAAATGATCGCATGCATGCCGGCTAGACAGTACGAGTACGGATCCATGCAGGAAATGGAAAAAGACGCGATTTTCATACCCGCGACAGATGGTTCACCTGCTAAGAAATCAGACGCAAAGGTAGAGACTCCGCTGTATGACAGCCTGAAAGTACATATACTCAGAGATTCCGATTTCTGCCCTGAAACAGGTACGTTTCACAGCTGGACGACGTATTTCCGGGAGGGCGACCAGAAAGCGTCTTTCGATCATAGCGGCTCTTACCACAAGAAATGCGCCGATTGCGGTCAGGAGGCGTGGCCTGATTTCTACGTTAGCAGAGTGTCATTCGGGTATGATGACGACGAATATCCCTACAGAGGAAAAGCCATAAAGCCCTACATGGGAGTCTACGAGACAGGCGGCAAAACGCTGAAGGAAGGCGTTGATTACACGTTAAAATGTACAAATAACACGAATGTAGGAACAGCTAAAGCGGTAATAACTCTGCAGGGCGTATATGAAGGATCAAAGACTTTCTACTTTGAGATCGTGGAGACAGACATCGCATATGCGAAGGTCACAGGGATATCAGACAGAACATATACGGGCAAACCTATAAAACTGAATCCCGTAATAAAACTTTTTGGCGTGAAACTTAAAGAGGGCACAGACTACAAAGTAGTATACGCCAACAATACCGACGCCGGTAAGGCAACCATCGTCATTGGCGGCGAAAACAATATGGTGGGATCGATCGTCAAGACATTCAAGATCAACAAGGCGAAGAACCCGCTGGCAGTTAAGGGCAAGACCGCAACTGTCAAGCACAGCAAGGTGAAGAAGGCAGCTCAGAAGCTGGCCGTTTCCAAGGTGCTCAGGACTACCAAGAAAGGTCAGGGTACAGTGACCTACACAAAGAAGAGCGGTGATAAGAAGATCACTATAGCTAAGAAGACCGGCAAAGTAACAGTCAAAAAAGGCCTGAAAAAAGGTACATATACAGTGAAAGTCAAGGTCAAGGCTGCAGGAACCAGGAACTACAAAGCTCTGACCAAGACTGTGACGTTCAAGATAAAAGTCAAATAGTAAAATCAACGAGCCTCATCGCATGCCGCGGTGAGGCCGGTCACTATACAAACAAGGAGGTTATTATGACTACTACCAAGAAGAAAACAGCAAAATGTGTATCGATCATCCTGTCCGTGATGATGGTGTTCGCGTTCATGCCGTTCCTGGGAACACAGGAAGCGTATGCGCTCGAGATCAAGGATACCATCACTATCGATATGTCAAACGGAGCATGGACTACTGATGATGTCGAGCAAAGCAATGCCATAAAGGCATTTATATGGGATGCGGCTAATGCCGAGGTGATTGCTTTTTCCGCCACTGCGGTTGAAACCAGAGAAACGTACTATCTCGATTTCGACTGGGACCGCGCCAATGATGTGATCGTAGAACTCAACAAGGAATCCGGAAAGATGACGATCAAACGGACAGACCATCCCAGCCTTGAGGAAGTAACTTTGCAGCAGAGCGCGGAAAGGCTTGCAGAGTACAAGGAAATGACAAATATCGACTATGACCCCGACGCTCTGGCATACTACTACAGAGGAATCCGCTTCGTCATAGCGGACCTGGTCGATATGAAAGACGATAAGGCCATCAATCTTTACGATGGCGTTCAGAGTTTCAATGGTCTGGAAGCCGATACGATCGGGTATTTCCTGTGGTGTATGGCAGGGGATAAGGTCATAGACATAGTAGATGAAGATAACGATGACACCGCCAAGATATATCAAACCTGGTATGATCTGAACAAGGATGACGTCGCAGATATTTATGTATGGGAAGATCATCATAGCCCAGGCATAGGCGACTACAAGATGACGATTGAGAAAACAAATAACTGCAGCGTTGCCAAAACCGCGTCCGTGACGGCTACCGATGAATTTATAGAAGAGTGGGCATCGTTGCTTGTAGGATCGCAGGATGCAATGCCTTTTGATTATATGTACAAGCAGATCACATTCAACATGGCGAAAGCCGCGATCCCGACTGTGATTCTGTCCAAAAAGTCGTTCACTTACAACGGAAAGACGCAGAAACCGACAGTAACAGTCAAAGTCGGATCCAAGACACTGACCGGCGCGGACTATACCGTCGTCAATAAGGGTCGCAAGGATGCCGGCAAAGGAACCGTAAAAGTAACGCTCAAAGGCAACTATTCCGGCAGCAAGACGGTCACCTATACGGTCAATAAAGCCAGGAACCCGCTGACAGTTTCAGGCAGGATCGCGGCCGTAACGTACAGCAAGGTCAAGAACGCCGCTCAGAAACTGGTTGTCTCCAAGGTGATCAAGACTGCCAAGAAGGGTCAGGGCACAGTGACCTATACAAAGAAGAGTGGCAACGGCAAGATAACTATAGCCAAGAAGACAGGCAAAGTAACTGTAAAGAAGGGCCTTAAGAAAGGCACATATACAGTAAAAGTCAAGGTCAAGGCTGCAGGAACCAGGAACTACAAAGCTCTGACAAAGCCTGTAACGTTTAAGATCAAAGTTAACTAAAAAGGAAAACCGAATGGTTTCCCGAGAGGTTCTGAGATGAGGGAAAAACGAAGGAAAGCAACTGCATTTGCAATCGTGTTTATGGCGTTGTGCCTGATCATGGGCACCCTGCCGGGAGTTGCTGTGCAGGCATATTCCTTGGGAGAAGATTCTTCCGGGATCGAAAAGACCATACAGCTCGTCGGGACAGACACCTCATCAGAGGGCATCCGGAATCAGGACCATATCTGGTTCGGCACAAAGGATGAAGAGAATTATCTCTGGACGGATGAAGCTCCTTACTGGAGGGTGCTGGACGCAGACCATATGAATAACGGTGAAGCGGGCATGCTTCTCCTTTCCGAGGGGCTGATCGCTAATAACGCAGATAATAAGCTGTCCTATGTGGTGTTTAACCCTACCTCACAGCCTTCCCATATATGGCCTGGAAGCCGTGCTCAGGACTGGTGCGGCGCGTTTCTGACAAATGTATTCTCCCGTATGGAACAGGAAGCGATAGCCGCGACGCACAAGAGCGATAAGCCGTATTCGCATTTTAATGAGGGAGTCGAATGGCCCTGGCGCTTCGATGTATGTCCCGACGCGGAATGGAATTACCTGGAGAACATATTGAATGGCGACAAAGTGTTTTTCCTGTCTGCTCAGGAGGCGGCCAGTAGCAACTATGGACTCGGCACTCAGGCTGAGCGCAGCGCCTATTTTATGGACGGTCTGAATCACTGGTGGCTGCGTTCACCGAGCCGTCTCAGTTCAGATATGGCGGGTGAAGTTACCACATTTGGCGTCATCAACGACGATCTCGTTTACACATATATGTATGCGCGCCCAGCGTTTAATCTGGATCTGTCGAACGTCCTTTTTTCAACGAAAGTTTACGCAGATCCTGATACTGGTTCTGGTACTTACAAACTCACGGTGAAGGACGATGGGCTCAGGATCGCCATTCCCGAAGGCGAGGATATAAGCAAAGACGGCGGTCTGATCAGAGTGCCGCACGTCATCAGCGGAGAGAACGCGGACGAAGATACGAAAGCCGTTGTGCTGATTACAGACAGAGAATATACGGACAGCGAAGCGGAATTAAAATATTACGGCGAACTCGGAGACGACGGGATCGTTTCTCTGGAGGATGACAGCTGGTATGTATATCTGCTGGCAGAGAACCGCAACGGAGAGAAGGAAACCGATTATGCAAGCGAACCGCTGCAGATATACCCTCACGCCCACATTTTCAGTTACAGCGCGGAAGGATCAGTTGTTACAGCAAAATGCAAGGGAATCGGGACCTGCGATATCACTGATGAAAGTGAACTGACTGTGAATCTCGAGGCTCCTGAGGCGGCAGATCTGGTCTACGACGGCTCTGCAAAGGCTGCGATGCTCAGCGCAGACTACAATGATGCAGTTTTTTCCGGCCCCATTGAGATCAGGTATTTCGATGAAAACGATAATGAACTTGCTGCGGCAGATGTGAAAAATGCGGGGAAATATGTCGCCAGAGTATCATTCGGAAAAGGCGCTTCCGCTGCTACGGCGCAGGTGGAGTTTGAGATACGCAAGGCAGACCGGGAGAAACCGGAACCACCGGCTGCCCGCAAGGTCACATATACCGGTATAACGCTGAAGAAAACCGGGGGATGCGAATACAGCATGAATGGCAGGACCTGGCAGGACAGCGCGGCATTTACCGGTCTTAAAGAGAACAGGAAATATACTTTCTATCAGCGGATAAAAGAAGATAAGAATCACAACGCGTCTCCGGAAAGTTCCGCAGTCATTAGAACTGCCAGAGTAAAGGCGGGGGACATCATCAGGAATGCTGGCGGAAGAAAAGGACAGGAGGTCCGTGTAGATGTCCGGGCAACAGATAAGAAAAATGGCAGGGTCACCTATACAAAAGCTCCGAACAGGAAGTATGTCACAATTCCGAAGTTCATAAAGATGTGCGGGAAGCGTTATGCGGTCGCTGCAATCGGCCAGAAAGCCTTCACAGGAAAACGAATCCGCACGATCACAGCTGGAGCGAATGTAAAGAAAATCGCTAAATACGCTTTCAAAAAAAGCAAGGCGAAAAAGCTGATCGTAAAGACCAAAAAGCTTACTAAAAGGAATGTAAAGGGCTGCCTTAAAGGCTCCGCGATCAGGACCATCAAGGTCAAGGTCGGGACGAAGACGCTCAATAAGAAATATATAAAGAAATATAAGAAGATTTTTACTAAAAGGAATACCGGGAAAAAAGCAACAGTCAAGTGAGGTGATTTGATGAGACAGAAATTAAAGAAACGACTGGCGCAGATTATGTCAATACTGCTGGCGGCAGTTGTCATTGCGGCATTTACGCCGCAGATGAGCGATTCTGCGTATGCATATGATGCAGATAATCCGAGAATCGAAGGCGATGAGATCGTCGTCTACGTAACTATCAAAGCTATAGGCGGCGGCCTGAGTTATGCAGGAGTGTATCAGGGCACCAGCAAGAGAGTCATAAGACTTTCAAGAAAGATCGACGAGGACAAAGCGCTGGTTATAGAGGACGGAATTTGTGACGGCGGCGGCTTTCCTTTCTATGGATACAAAAATAAGGGGAAATGGTCACAAAAGCCCCATGATACTTACGAGGAAATCAACGGGCCAATGCCAACAAAAGACAAAAATTTTGAGCAGGATACCACCTACACGTATACATACGAGCGGAACAATGTTGAGTTTCCGTCTGTGACATTCAAAGTCAGAAACGGTTCCTGGAACGATGGGACTAAAACTTCCAAAACTGTAAAGCTGACTCACTCTAACTTCAAGGGAGCTACATTGGTATCATCCGAGATCCCGGCCGTTGGCGGCAAGCCTGCTGCGGGATTTAAAGCGGGAAGCTGGGACGTAAAGCCGAGCACGAAGACCGGGCTCAGAAAAGATAAGACCTACATCTACAGTTACGTTAAGAAACCCCCTCAGAAGAAGGCAGGCCCGCTTCTGGCCAAACTGAGATCCAAGGGTAAGAAGACCCTGGTTCTCACATGGAACAAAATCAAAGGCGCGAAAGGCTACGACGTATTTTTCATCAAATGCGGAAAGAAAGCGCCGGTAAAGGTCAGGTCATTCAAAGGCAATAAGACATTCATGTGGACAAAGAAGGGGTTGAAGAAAAAGACCCCGTACAAAGCTGTCGTCAGGGCATATGTTCTGAAAAAAGGCAAGAAGACCTACATCAGGACCAGTCCGATGGTACACGCATATACTTCCGGCGGAACCGATAAGCGCACGAATGTGAAAAGTGTAACGGTGAAGAAGAAAGCCGTTTCACTGAAAGCCGGAAAGACATTCAGGATCAAAGCTGCAGTGAGCAAGCTCAGGAAAGGAAAGAAACTCATGTCCGCAGAGCATGCTCCGAAACTACGGTACTTAAGCAGTAATAAGAAGATCGTGACAGTAAGCAAAAGCGGAAAGATCACGGCCAAGGCCAAAGGAAGCTGCAAGATCTATGCGATCGCAGTGAACGGCGTAAGAGCGGCCGTTACCGTCAGAGTACGCTAAACGAAAAGGAGGAATGATAATGGTCAAGTTATTGAAAAAACGAATGACAGGAGTCCTGCTGGGGCTGCTTTCAATTGCGCTTGTGGCGGGGTTTACGCCTCAGATCAATGCGCCGGTATATGCGGCTGATAACGATCCGGCGATCGCGCCGGGCGCAGCTGTGCTGAGCACAGGCGTCAACACGGAGAACGCCCAGATATTCTATTACGGAAATCATGATTGGTACGTCATCGCTTATGACGGCAAAGACGAAGAGGGTATCCCGTACACTTACGTGAAGACTGATGGCAACACGGCAAACCTTTACCCGGAAGGGACAGTTACTCTGCTTTCGAAAGACGTCATCGGCGAGGTACAGTTTGATAATACCTGGTCGGGTAACGCTTACGGAGATGCCAACTGTCTGCTGAAAAAGAGGATAGACGGAGAAGGCGGGATCGTAAACGATTTTTCCGCCGGAGAACAGTATGCGGTATATCAGCGCACGCTTGAAGGCGGCGGCCAGAATTATGGACTGGGTCAGCCTTCGAGCAATCTGATCAGCGGAGATTCTGTAACCGGTGCGCTCCTCTGACCCCTGTCCGCCGCGGAAGCAGACGTAGTAGTGAGAGAGCTTAGCTCGGTCGCTTACGAGGGATTTCTCGAGCCCTGGTGGCTGCGCTCGCCGGGCAACGGAGATTATATGGTAGCTTATGTAGATGGAGACGGGACCGTGTATAAAGAGGGACAGCAGACCAATAGCGGTTGGACAGCGGTACGTCCCGCATTTTTCTTAGACCTCGGCTCCGTACTGCTCACATCTGCAGGTATAGGCGGCAAAATATCCGGCGATGAAGGTCCTGATGCGCTCCAGGCGCAGGGCGGCATAGCTAACGACAGAAATGAATGGAAGGTGACAGTAAAAGACACGGCGCATGCATCTTTTACAATCGATTCTGACAACGTTGTCTTCGCTGAGGACGGGAGCAGTGTGACCGTTCCCTACAGCGGCGCAGCAGTCGGTGATGACGAGTATATTTCCGCTGTCATTACAGACAGGCCGGTCACAGAAAAAGACGCCAAGATCGAATATTACGGAAGGATCATCAAGGCATCATCTGATGAGGATGCGTCGGTAACCATCAATCTTGCGGGCAAGATGGGAGAGAATGATAAGCTGTACGTCTTCAATGAACAGATAAACGGCGACAAGGAAACCGACTATGCCAGCGCCTTTAATGAAGTCGCAAAGAAAGGGACGGCGCAGGATCTGAATCTCGGCGCAAAGACTTGCGACCTGTCAAAAGGGCCCGTCAACATTGCGAATTACCCGGGAATTCCCATGACTCTTGAAGCCCTGTCTAAGTTTGGATATATACAGGGTTCGGGTGCAACATCAGACAGCGAAGGATTTATTCACATGCCTGCTGACCTGGATAAAGACGGAAACGCAGATATTGAAGTTATCGTGAAAAATAAGATCACCAATGGGGTCATAGCGGCATATGGCGATGTTTCTGGAAAAGCGCCTATTACTTTTAAATTTACAGCGAAGGAACTTGCTGAATTATCGCAGGATAGCGAAGGTGAACCTTACTACAGCAGCATTACCTTCATCTTCAGCGCAAGCACCACGCCCATCAGCAAGGCTACTATCAAGGGCATAACGGCCAAGACTTACACCGGCAAGGCTCTTAAGCCTGCGCCGAAAGTGGTCCTGAAGGGTAAGACTCTGAAGGCCGGCAAAGACTACACTGTTTCATATAAGAAGAACGTTAACGTTGGAACAGCCACAGTAGTCATCAAGGGTAAAGGCAGCTATACCGGTACAAAGACAAAGACCTTTAAGATCAACCCTAAGGGCACGACCCTGAAGAGCGTGGCAAAAGCGTCAAAGGCCGTAAAAATTAAATGGACGAAGCAGTCTGCTAAGATGAAGACCACACGCATCAGCGGATATCAGATCATACTTGCGACCAACGGCAATTTCACAAAAGGCAAGAAGACCGTGAATGTTGCAGGATACAGCAAGATATCTAAGAAAGTCACAGGACTCAAAGGCGGTAAAAGGTACTACGTCAAGCTCCGTACATACAAGAAGATCGGCAACACGAAGTACTACTCCAAGTGGTCCGGCATAAAGTCAGTAAAGACTGCGAAATAGCGATTTGGCTATAACGATGCACTCAAAAAACCCCGCGTAATAACGCGGGGTTTTACTTTACTTTTGTTGGCTACTTGATGACTCTTACTCTGATAATGCCTTCGATGTCAAGGGCATTTCTCAGTTCAGCTTCATCGACAGCTCCCTCGATATCCAGGAGCGTTACGGCGTAGTCGCCTTTACTTGTGTTGGACAGATCTCTGATGTTGATGTTCATGTCAGCCATGAGACCGGTGATTTTGCCCAGCATCGCCGGGATGTTCTTATTGAGTATGCATACCCTCGTTGCGTCCGGCTGGAGATCACCCAGACTGCATGCAGGGAAGTTTACTGAATTTTTGATCTCGCCCTTTTCTATGTAAGCCATGAGCTGCTGCGCTGCCATTACCGCGCAGTTGTCCTCAGCTTCCGCTGTGGATGCGCCCAGGTGCGGCAGAGCGATGACGCCGATCTTGCCCAGAACGTTGTCATTCGGGAAGTCTGTCACGTAGTTTCTCAGTTTTCCGCTTTCCAGAGCTGCCAGCAGAGCGTTGTCATTTACGAGAGTGTCTCTCGCGAAGTTGAGGAATACTGCCCCGTCCTTCATCTGGTCGATCCTGCGGCTGTCGATCATGCCCTTTGTGTTGTCGTTTGCGGGAACGTGGATCGTCACATAGTCGCACTGGGGAAGAAGTTCTCCCAGGTCGCTTACTACCGGGATAGTGGAGTAGAGAGCGTGAGCTGCGCGTACTGTGATGTACGGGTCATAACCGATGACTTCCATACCCAGTTCAGAAGCAGCGTTTGCTACCATAACGCCGATAGCTCCAAGGCCTATAACTCCAAGAGTTTTTCCCTTTATTTCAGAACCCGCGAACTGGCCTTTGCCTTTTTCCACTGATTCCTTGACGTTCTCTGTCAGGCTTGATGCCCACTGAAGTCCGCTGGGGATGTTTCTTGCTGCCAGGAACATACCTGCGATAGTGAGTTCTTTTACTGCGTTGGCGTTGGCGCCCGGAGTGTTGAATACGACGATGCCTTCGTCAGCGCATCTGTCCAGCGGGATATTGTTGACACCTGCGCCGGCTCTTCCTACAGCCAGAAGTTCAGGTGAGAATTCCATACTGTGGAGATCGTAGCTTCTGAGCAGGATGCCGTTGGCTTCTTCAGTCTCGTCGATGATCTTATAATCATCAGTCAGTTTGCTGAGACCTACAGGTGATATTTTGTTGAGTGTAGCGATTTTATACATTTTATATAACTCCTTTGAATTGATTGCGCCCGTTTTGCGCACTCAGCAATTATATCACTTTACTGCGCTGGGGTAAAGTGATATAATCAGAAATCATCGATTTGTTAAAAGCGCTGGCTTTTTCATGATAAAAAACAGAAAAACTATGGAGGAATTTAAAAAAATGAGTAACGAAAGAGCTTATAACTTTTCAGCAGGACCGTCCATGCTGCCCCTTGATGTAATCGAAAGAGTTGCGGCAGATCTGCCTAACTACAAGGGCTGCGGAGAATCCGTAATGGAGATGAGCCACAGATCAAAGGAATTCACAAAGATAATCGAGGATGCTGAGGCAGACCTCAGAACACTTCTTTCCATTCCGGACAATTACAAAGTAATGTTCCTGCAGGGAGGAGCTACACTTCAGTTCGCTATGATCCCGATGAACCTTATGACAGGATCCGGAAAAGCCGACTACATCGTGTCAGGTTCATGGGCAAAGAAGGCAGCAAAAGAAGCCAAAAAATTCGGCGATGTGAAGATCGTTGCGTCATCAGAAGAAGATACATTCACATACATCCCGAAGCCGGACAAATCCGAATTCAGACCGGACGCCGACTACGTGCACATCACATTCAACAACACCATCTACGGGACACACTACAATGACTATCTGCCTGACACAGGAGACGTTCCTATCGTAGCAGACATGTCATCCTGCATCCTCTCGGAGGAAGTAGACGTAACAAAGTTCGGGCTCATCTATGCGGGAGCTCAGAAGAACGTAGGACCTGCAGGCGTGACCATCGTCATCGCAAGAGAGGACCTGCTGGGCAAGGCTCCGGAGAACATCCCGACATACATGGATTACAGCATCCACGCTGACAACGGATCCACATACAACACTCCGCCGTGCTTCGCCATCTACGTTGCAGGCGAAGTATTCAAGAGCATACTGGCAGGTGGCGGTATCAAACCGCTCCACGAGGCAGACGTGAAGAAAGCGCAGAAGCTTTACGATTACATAGACGGAAGCCAGCTTTACAAGTGCCCGGTAGCGAAAGAAGACAGATCACTGATGAACGTAGTGTTCGTAACGGGAGATACCGATCTGGACAAGAAGTTCGTTGCGGCGGCTAAAGAAGAGAATATGCACAACCTGAACGGCCACCGTTCCATCGGCGGCATGAGGGCCAGCATCTACAACGCTATGCCTGAAGCAGGCGTAGACAAGCTCATCGAGTTCATGAAGAAATTCGAAGCGGAGAACAAATAGTTTTCCCGGACGGGGCGCGCAAAAAGCGGGCTTATGAAGGACGCAGGCAGCGGACCGGCTCAGGCGCGCGGGGCAGCTCCGGACAGGGAGCGGAAAGCATATGTTTGACATCAAAGAAAACCTGAAAAAACTCCCGGACTCTCCGGGAGTTTATATTCATAAGGACAAACTGGGGCAGGTTATTTACGTGGGCAAAGCAGTCTCACTGAAGAACCGGGTGCGCCAGTATTTCCAGTCGCCTAAAAACATGCCGCCCAAGGTCCGGTCCATGGTCACCCATATCGAAGAATTCGAATACATCACCACCGGGACAGAGATGGAAGCGCTCATACTGGAGTGCAACCTGATCAAAAAGTACCAGCCCAAATACAACGTCCTGCTCAGGGACGACAAGACATACCCGTATATAAAAATCACCACCGGAGAGGATTATCCCCGGATCATCAAGACCAGGAATATCGTCCGGGATGACGGCAGATACTTCGGGCCCTACAGCGACGCGGGAGCGGTCAACGAGACAGTGGACATACTCAACAGCGTCTACAAACTGAAGAGGTGCAGCGCGGTCAGATTCCCCAAAGGCCACAGGCCGTGCCTTAACTATCACATCGGCCAGTGCGAAGGAGTCTGTACTGGCAAAGTCGACCGGGACCGCTATATGGATAAGATCGACACGGCAGTTGATTTTCTCAAAGGGAAAAACCGCCGGCTGGAGGAGTTCCTGAAGGAGAAGATGGACGCGGCTTCCGAAGCAATGGAGTATGAGAAGGCTGCGGCCTACAGGGACCATATCGTCGCCCTGAGGGCTCTGCAGGAAAAACAGAGAGTAGTCCTGAAGGCTTCTGAAGATATCGATCTGATACTCGTGGTAGGCGGCGAAAAGGAAAGACACATAGTGCTTTTCTTCGTAAGAGACGGCAAGCTCAGCGGACGCGAGACTTTTGAGCTCCAGCATGATGAAACCGACAAATCCTCAGAGCTGGTATCCGCCTTCATAAAGCTCCAC
Source organism: Bacillota bacterium (assembly GCA_030530305.1). Taxonomy (GTDB): domain Bacteria; phylum Bacillota; class Clostridia; order Peptostreptococcales; family Anaerovoracaceae; genus RGIG7111. Next base: position 940 of record JAUMVF010000001.1, on the reverse strand, counting down.
TACGCGGGGGACATCAACATTCCGCGGGACATACTGGTATCCGAGCTTCCTGAAGACGCGGAGCTCATCGAGGAATATCTCAAAGAGATCAGCGGCAGGAAGGTCAGCGTGACTGTTCCTAAAAAAGGCGAGAAAAAAGCGCTGCTCACGCTTGCCCAGAAGGACGCTGTCGAAATGACAAAGACAATAGACGAGCGCGCCGAGAACAGAGAAAAAAGACGCACCGATCTGGGGCGGCAGCTCCACGGCGTGCTTGAGAAGATGGGCAGGGCAGACGGCGATTACGACGGAAAAGACTACCGCCTGGAAGCCTATGACATTTCCAACACCAACGGCGTCGACACGGTAGGCGCTATGGTGGTTTTTGATGGGCTTTATCCGAAGAAGAAGGATTACCGCAGATTCAGGATCAGGACCGTGGAAGGCCCTAACGATTACGGCAGCATGCAGGAAATGCTGGTAAGGCGTTTTCGCAGAGCCAAAGAAGGCGACATGGGCTTCAAAACCGTGCCGGACATGATCCTCATGGACGGCGGCAAGGGTCACGTCACCGCGGCGCTGATGGCAGTCCGCGCCATGGGATACGACGTACCCATAGTAGGCATGGTCAAAGACGACAGCCACAGGACCCGCGCCCTGGTATATGAGGCCAAGGACCCCGGCCCGGAGGAAAGCGATGCCAAGGGCTCCGGCCCGGAAGAGGGCGATGCCAAGGGCTCCGGGGCAGGCGAAATGCAGGAGACCCCGCTGAAGGAGTTCCCACTGCTCTTCTCATTCATGGGCACCATCCAGGAGGAGGTCCACCGCTTTGCCATCGAATACCACAGGAAAAAGCGCAGCAGCCGCATGACCAGATCCGTCCTGGACGAGATCAAAGGCATCGGCCCCGCCAAACGCAACGCCCTTTTGCAGAAATTCGGCAGCGTAGAGAACATAAAGA
>JAUMVF010000142.1 GCA_030530305.1 Bacillota bacterium | reverse complement strand
TTTTATCATCTCTGCAGGTGTGTTATGATAAAAAGTGAAACTGAATACGACAGGTTTGACCAGGTCTTTGAATCATATTTCGGCGATATAGCCGAAAATGTTGAGTTGCCGGAGAGGTTCTGGAAATGGCTCAATAAACCTGCTGAAAAACGCGAATGGGAAGACGCCTATATACCTAAGTATGAGTTTGAGGAAGTCCTGAGAAGGATGGAAAAACTCAAAGAAGAGCAGAGAAAAGAGCATCGCGGCGGTAAGAAGTATATAGGAGCAGGCGGTACCGCGCCCATCGGCCATTCGGGAGACAATCCTCTTGGGATCAGGGCCGGCGGCGAAAGCGTGCATTTCAGCGCGGTTCGTGTAGCGGGAGAGCGCAGATTCAGGGATTTCAGGGAAGATAATATTCTCACCATGCGTGATTTCCAGGTAGCCTTCAGGCGTCTGAGACAGTTCTCCAACAGGCTCGATGTACCAAAGAGCGAACTGAATATCAATAAGACCATCGATGATACCTGTGATAACGCTGGTTTCCTTAAGCTGGCATGGGAAAAGCCAAGAAAGAATTCAATAAAGCTTCTCATGCTGTTTGATTCTGACGGCTCCATGCGTATGTACAGGGATCTCTGCAATAAGCTTTTCAGATCAGTAAGTATTTCCAACAGGTTCAAGGATCTGAAACTATATTATTTCCACAACTGCGTGTACGACCATCTTTATACGGATCCGACATGTGTTGACGGGGAGTGGGTTGACACCAAGTGGGTACTGAACAACCTGCCGAGAGATTATAAAGTGATTTTTGTCGGGGACGGCTGCATGGCAGAGTCTGAACTTACGAAACCTCACGGTGAGAACGTGTACAAACACGACAATGAGGAGCCGGGAAAAGACTGGCTGGAGAAGTTCAAGAAAAAATACGATGATGTGATCTGGCTAAACCCGATCCCTGAAGTAGTATGGGACAGAGTGTTCGGCGGCAATACTCTGATGATGATAAAAGATATTTTCCCGATGTTCGAACTGAGTCTCAACGGACTTAATAACGGAATCAGGAAACTGCTGGCGTACAGGTAAATTATCTGCGTCATTTCCTGAACGCGGCCGGAGCGGTGATCATGGAAGAGAGAACCACTACAATTCCAAAAGGCGGAAAAACAGAATCAGATGCTCTGGGCATCGCAGTGGATATAGGCACTACGACGCTTTTTGTCGCGCTGTGGGATCTTCACGATGGCAGACTTAAGGCTGAGACCGGCTGCTATAATCCCCAGAGAAAGTACGGACCGGACGTCATTTCAAGACTCTTCCGGGCTATGAAAAACGAAGACGGCCCTGACAGGATGCGGGAAGCGGTCCTTGAGGGACTGAACAGCTGCATCGAAAAAGTCTGCAGAGACAGCGGAACAGATCCCGGGAATATACGCAAAGCGGTAGCTGCGGGAAATACCATCATGTCCCACTTTTTCGCGGGAAAAGACCCGGAAGGACTTGCCGAAGCGCCGTTTACGCCTGCCTATGAAGGCCCGTTATATATGACAGGGGCTGAATCGGGGCTGGGCATAAATGAAGAAGCGGAAGTGCTGGTTGTACCCAATATTGCCGGGCATGTGGGAGGCGATATAACCGCGGGAATTCTGGCTTCGGGACTGGCGGACAGCGGGGAGACAGGACTTTTTATAGACATCGGCACCAATGGTGAAACAGCTGTACTGTCGGAAGGAACCGGCGCAGCCTGTTCAACTGCCGCAGGGCCTGCTTTTGAAGGGGCGGGGATATCCTGCGGAATGAGAGCGGAAACCGGCGCTGTAAAAAGCATGGAAATACATAACGGCCGGATCAGATTCGACGTGATTGGCGGAGGCGAACCCAAAGGCGTGTGTGGTTCCGGCCTGATAGACGCTCTTGCGGTAATAACTGAAGCCGGTTTCACAGATGAGACCGGAAGAATCACTGACAGTGAGGAACTTGAAAGGGCTTTTGAAGAGAAAGTACGCCTTACCCAACTGGACATACGCAACCTGCAGCTCGCAAAGGGAGCTGTCGCGGCAGGGATACAGATATGTCTGCGTGAGATGGAAATAAAAGCTGCTGATATCGATAAGCTGGTGATCGGCGGCGCGTTCGGAAGTTATATAGACCCTGAAAGCGCTATAGCCATAGGCATTATACCTGAAATCGACAGGAAAAAAATCGTCATAGCCGGGAACACCTCTGCGGCAGGCGCTGCAAAGATACTTCTCGGACGGGAGACGGGAATAAAAGCGGAAGAAATACCAAAGCTGGTACGGCATATAGAGCTTGCAGGCAGGGAAGACTTCCAGAAAATATATCTTGAGAATATGGATCTTAAAAAGATGACCGTATAGACCGGAAATCATGGTATAATAAACACAGAAAACATATTTCCTGCAGGCTCAGGAATGCTGTTTTCACGGGATGCGGGGACTTTTCAGGGAGCCCGGGGCGTTCCGGTATAAAATTACATATTAAGTTTTATGTTCCCTTGTGAAATGAACCGGGATTTCTGGTCCTGCAAGGGATAAAAAGGGGAAGCCGGGTGAGAATCCCGCACGGTCCCGCCACTGTGAGCGCCGGATGAGACCAGGGTGCGTAGTCAGATGACCTGCATAAGACTTCCGTGTGTAACGATGCATTGCACGCGATGATAAAGATGCGTAAAAACGGATCGCATATTTTGCATGCGGTTTGTTTTTTTATTGATTTGCCGCGAAAGAAGCGGTTAAGGAATGAATAAAAAATGGATGCAAGTGAAAAACAGAGAAAAA
>JAUMVF010000031.1:6446-17042 GCA_030530305.1 Bacillota bacterium | reverse complement strand
CTTTCTGACAGCCTGCTCAGATACGAACCAAGATGGGCGTCGTAAATATCTATCACAGTTTCAAGGGCCTCTACTTCTGCAAATTTTTCATCAGAATAATCATTTATTGTGTCGATGGCAAGAATCATTGACTTCTTGGTCTTTTCAGCCATTTCATCAGATAATTTATTGCACTCAGCCACTGCCAATGACGGAGTTGAAAACAGTCTTTCGTCCAGGAAGGCGATCTGCGGTTCCGGTTCTGTTTTAACTGTTTTTACCGCTATATTCACAAGCATATTCGTGAACGGAAGAAGCATTGCAGTTGTGGCCAGATTGAAAAGGCTGTGACATGCAGCAACGCCGACCGGATTGATCTTGTCATTGAGGAATTCAAAATCAAGGATAGAGTGTAATCCGTAGAATATGATCATAAAAACGGCTGTTCCTATGATATTGAACGCTATATGGATAACAGCAACACGTTTCGCGTTTTTGCTTACTCCTATACTTGACAGAATAGCAGTAGCGCATGTGCCGATATTCTGTCCCATTATTATAGGAATCGCCATCCCGTAAGTGATTCCGCCGGTCAGCGACAGCGCCTGCAGCATACCTACTGAAGCAGCCGAACTCTGTATTACAGCAGTTACTACAAGCCCGGTGAGAACTCCCAGAACAGGATTGTTGAACGCAGTAAGGATATGTGTGAACGATGGCGATTCTGCCAGCGGACTGACTGAACCGCTCATGAGCATCATTCCGTACATGAGGATCGCAAATCCGACAAGAATATTACCTACATCCCTTTTCTTTGAGGTTCTGGCAACCATTATCAGAATAATGCCGATGAATGCCATGACCGGAGAAAATGATTCCGGCTTGAACATTTTTACAACCATGTTGTCTGATGAAATGCCCACAAGGCTCATTATCCAGGCAGTGATCGTAGTCCCTATATTAGACCCCATTATCACGCCGACAGTATTGGCTATCTGCAGGATACCTGAATTGACCAGACCGACCAGCATTACCGTTACTGCTGACGAACTCTGGATGGCCACAGTTATGGCGCATCCCAGAAACAGCCCTTTGAAACGGTTTGAAGTCATTCTGTTTACTATGGACTCCATCTTTCCTCCAGCGAGCTTTTCCAGACTCTGAGACATCTGATTCATGCCGTAGATGAAGAAGGCCAGTCCTCCGAACAATGTGAAAAACGAAAATACAGTCATTTATGTCCTCTCTCGGATACTTTCCGGTAAGTAATATTTCTTTTTGATTCGGGCACAACCTACCCCAATATAATAATACTATTAAAAAGATTAGAGTTAAATTAAAAAATGAAATAAATATATAATAATTAAAGATTGTTTTAAGGATACGCAATTATGTTATGCACAGGTACCGGAATTATAAACTATTACTTAGAAGCCGTTTACACGGCAAAAAAGGAGACAGTCAATGCTGAAAAAATGGATAGCGATAATACTGGCAGTAATGATGATACTTTCTCTTGCTGCCTGTTCCAACGGCAACGAAAGTGCATCATCAGACCAAAGCGCATCAGGCAAAACAGAAGAAAGCGCTGATAAAACTCTTTCTGCCAATGATATCGAAACAGAAAAAACCATCAAAGATTCCTCCGACGGCGGTCACGCCATTACCGCAGACGGAAAAGAAAAAACATATTCAAAAGTCAAAGTTATCAAAACCGGCGACTCAAGCAATGAAGACGCGGACTTTTACGGAGACAATTCTGCAGTATTCGCGACTGACAAAGGCACACTTGATCTGGACAACATGATCATCAACACCGACGGATCCCACGCAAACGCAGTTTTCTCATATGGCGAAGGAACGACTGTGAACATAAAGGATTCAGTGATCAAAACGTCCGGCAACTGTTCCGGAGGGCTTATGACTACAGGCGGCGCTGCAATGAACGCTGAAAACCTGACTGTAAACACAAGCGGCAATTCTTCCGCTGCGATTCGTTCAGACCGGGGCGGCGGCACTGTAAATGTAACGGGCGGAAGCTATACCACCAGCGGGACCGGTTCCCCTGTCATCTACTCTACCGCTGACATCACTGTGAACGACGCGTCTCTCGTATCAAAAACTTCACAGGGAGTAGTCGTTGAAGGTAAAAACTCAGTAACCCTGAACGGTGACAATCTTACGGTTAATAACACTAAGGTCAACGGGGACCAGACCGACACACATCAGGCTGTCATGATATATCAGTCAATGTCAGGCGATGCTGCTTCAGGTACAGCTGAATTCACAATGAAGGACACTAACCTGACCAACAAGACAGGCGACATATTCTTTGTTAACAACACCGTTACAAAGATCAATCTAAGCAACTCAAAGATAATCAACAAGGATAAAGACGGCGTCTTTCTCCGCGCGGAGGCTGCCGGTTGGGGAAACAGCGGTTCCAACGGCGGACACGTTACCCTCAAAGCAAAGAACCAGAGCATAGAAGGCGACATGATAGTCGACGATATCTCCACTCTGAACCTTTTCCTTTCAAAGGGTTCTGATTTCACAGGCACGATCAATAAAGACGGTAAATCCGGTGACGTATATGTGAAACTTTCAGGCGGCTCCAAGTGGACCCTGACAGACGATGCTTACATAACAAGTCTCACCTGCGACGCTGATTCAATTGACCTTAACGGACACACCCTGTATGTGAACGGCAAAAAATACAAAGAAGGCACAGAATCAGAAGGATCAAAGGTAGAAGTACCTGAAAGCGCTGTTCAGAGCAACGGCGGCGGCAGCACTCCTCCTGATGGAGCGGGAGCACCTCCCGCCGGAGGCGGAGCACCTCGGGAAGGCGGAACTCCTCCTGAAGGCAGCGGCCAGCCACAGTAGATAATAAAATATACTGATGAACACTCCCGTAAATTGTGCTATAATGTGCGTGGCAATTATAGACGGCAATGCCGTTAACTCTGAATATAAAGAAAGGAACAGACGATAATGTTTGAAAAACTGATTGAGATCCTCAAAGCAAATCCAAGAAAAATCGTATTTACAGAAGGCCCGGACGCCAGGATACTGGAGGCTGCCGACAAATTAAAGAAAGGCGGATTCCTGACACCTGTTCTCGTTGGTAACGTAGACGAAGTAAAGGCTGCCGCAAAAGCCGGCAATTTCGATATCGAAGGCCTCGAGATACTGGACCCGCTTACATATGAAAATATGGATGCTATGGTTGCGAAGATGGTCGAACTGAGAAAAGGCAAAATGACTGAGGAAGAATGCGCCAACGCACTGAAAAAAGGAAATTACTTCGGCACAATGCTGGTAAAGATGGGCGTGGCTGACGCGCTTTTAGGCGGCGCTACGTACTCTACCGCTGATACAGTAAGACCTGCTCTCCAGCTGATCAAGACAAAACCGGGCAGCAAGAGCGTATCTTCAAGCTTTATCATGGTAAGAGAACACGAAGACGGAAGCGAACCTGAAGTACTGGCTATGGGAGACTGTGCTATCAATATCAAACCTTCCCCGGAAGAAATAGCTGAATGCGCAGTAGAAACAGCAAGAACAGCAGGCATATTCGGCGTAGACCCGAAGATCGCAATGCTGTCATACTCAACAATGGGATCAGGCGCCGGCGAAGATGTAGACAAGATGGTAGAAGCCACAAAGCTGGCCCAGGAAGCAGCTCCTGAACTGGCTCTCGAGGGAGAACTCCAGTTTGACGCGGCTGTATCCCCTGTAGTAGCAAAGACCAAGTGCAAAGGCTCAAAAGTCGCAGGTCAGGCAAACGTATTCATCTTCCCTGACATCAACGCAGGCAACATCGGATACAAGATCGCTCAGAGACTTGGCGGATTTGATGCTTACGGCCCGATCCTTCAGGGACTGAACGCTCCTATCAACGACCTTTCCAGAGGCTGCAACGCAGACGAAGTCTACAGCATGGCTATCATAACAGCCGCTCTGGCATAACTGTCCGACGCACAATCAGATAATCAGTATAGAAACAGTCATACATGGTTCTTTTCATGTATGACTGTTCTTTTATTTCTTAAACATCTTATACACACTTTCAGCCTCTCTGCAAATTGACTTTTTTGCCGAAAAATTGTACTATCCTATTACAGGAATAATCAGTGCATATAATGTAGGAAATCTTAACAGGAAATAGTTTTTCCGTTCAGATATGTATAGCAAAGGAGAATGACTATGGCAGTATATAAATGCAGTGTATGCGGATACATCTTTGACGAAGACGCGGAAGGAAAATCATTCGATGAACTGACTGAATGCCCTATCTGCAAACAGCCGAAAGGCAAATTCGAAGCAGTTGGCGCAGGATGCGGCCCGGCAGCTCCCGCTTTTGAAGGAGAACTTGCCTATGACCCGCAGTTTGAACGTCAGGATCCTGACTGCAGATACATGGATGAGATCCATCAGATGGCAGTTACCGGGGAAAAGATAGACGCGGCTATGGGCATACTGAAGCCCTCCCCTTCATGGGACGATATCATGTTCCTGGGAGCGCAGCTTAACCCCGCTCCTTTAAACGATGGTGAATTCGTTGATACTCAGGTCACCATAGGAAAACACGCGAAAAAGCCTATGGTACTTGAAAGCCCTGTTTACATCTCACACATGTCATTCGGAGCCCTTTCGAGAGAGATCAAGATAGCCCTCGCAAAAGGAAGCGCAATGGCTAAGACTGCTATGTGCAGCGGTGAAGGCGGTATCCTCCCCGAAGAAAAAGAAGCATCGTACAAATATATATTTGAATACATACCTAACAAATACAGCGTAACTGCAGAGAATCTCAAGTCCGCGGACGCCATCGAAGTAAAGATCGGCCAGGGGACCAAACCCGGAATGGGCGGCCATCTCCCGGGCGAAAAAGTAACTCCGGAAATCGCTGAACTCCGGGGCAAAAACCCGGGTGAGGAAGTCCAGAGCCCGAGTAAATTCCCCGAAATAAAGACAAAAGATGATCTTAAGGATATGGTCTCCATGCTCCGCAAGTATTCTGAAGGAAGACCTGTCGGGCTGAAGATCGCAGCCGGCAGGATCGAAGCGGATCTGGAGTATTGTGTATACGCGGAGCCTGATTTCATAACCATCGACGGCAGAGGTGGCGCAACGGGTTCAAGCCCGCTTATGCTCCGTGAAAACACATCAGTTCCGACTATATACGCGCTTTCAAGGGCCAGAAAGTATCTGGATTCCATCGGTTCAGACATTGACCTTGTCATTACCGGAGGACTGAGAGTTTCAGCTGATTTCGCGAAAGCTCTGGCTATGGGAGCAGACGCGGTAGCGATAGCAAGCGCGGCTCTTATCGCAGCAGCATGCCAGCAGTATCGTATATGCGGAAGCGGCAACTGTCCGGTTGGCATCGCCACACAGGATCCTGAACTCAGAAAAAGGCTCAAAGTTGACACAGCGGCCCAGCGTGTGGCAAACTTCCTCAATGTTTCAAGGGAAGAACTTGAGATGTTCGCAAGAACTACAGGACGTAAATCTCTTAAAGATCTCGATGTAAGCGATCTGGTGACTACGAACAAGGATATAGCTGAATATACGGATATACCTCATGCAGGAGCTCCATTCGGCGATTATCTCTGTCCCGCTCCGGCAGAAACCACAGACGTGGCTCCTTCAGCAGACGATGCCCCGGCAAAGAAAAAGTACAAATGTCTGATTTGCCAGGCTGAATTTGAAGCAGAAGAAGGACATGCGGAATGTCCGATCTGCAAGGCTACCGGTGGCAGCCTTCAGGAGATCTGATCAGTTTTAACGGACACACAGAAATAAATATAAGAAAACAAATATGTCCCCTTCCGGTCTATCCGGAAAGGGACATTATTTTTAATTGATAAATAAAGCATTTGGTCGGTTCCGGCTTTATCCGATCTTAGTGAAATCAGACGCGCCGTGTTTACATGTCGGGCATATGAAGTCTTCAGGCAGTTCTTCGCCTTCATACTCATATCCGCATATATTGCAGACCCACTTCACTGAAGCGCCGCCTGCCGCAGTTCCGTAATGGAAACCGCTTGCGTCCGCTTTGCACAGCGGGCACTCATAGTCATCAGGAAGCTCTTCGCCTTCATAGACATATCCGCAGGTATCACATACCCACCCTTTGATCTCAGTCTTTGGTTTAGGCTTAACATTTTCCTGATAATAGTTGTATGTCATAGTCGGAACGTCATTCAGCACTTCGCTTTCGGTCACATCGCACAGGAACAGCCAGTGTGTTCCCATATCAACTGTGCCGAATACCTGAAGTGACAGGAACGCATTGGCGCATTCTGTCAGGAACGGAAGCCCGTTGGCAGCTTTCTCACAGGCTGTGAATCCGTCAAACTTGTTGACGTCTCTTCCCGACTGGAATCCGAAATGCTTGAAAACGTCAAATGTCGCGTCTTCATTAAGCGTGCAGACATTGAGTCTTCCGGTATTCCTTATGACATCGCATGAATAATTAGCCTTATTGATATTCACGGCAACCCTGTTTGGGTTATCGCTTACCTGCGAAACAGAGTTTACAATAAGACCATTATCTTTAACTCCGTCGTTGCATGTCACAACATAAAGGCCGTAGCCGATCTTAAAGAGCGCAGTGGTATCAACGGGTTCAGCCTTTGTTGTTCTCACTCCGGCATAGCCCTTCGCCATCTCATCAGCAAGCTTCATCAGCTTATCAGTGCTCTTTTCATTCAGTGCAGACTTTATAGTGACATTGTTTTCGGCGAATTTGATATCTTTGCATCCTGAAAGCATATCCTTCATTATGCCGGCCGCAGTCGGCGCCCATGATCCGTTTTCAATGAGCCCGACGGTCCTCTTCTGGAAGTTCCTTTCCGTAAGGCCGATGATGAAATGATGCATGAAAGGATATATCTCTGAATTGTATGTAGTCGTCGCGAGAACCAGTTTGTCGTACTTGAACGCTGCGTCCACTGCTTTGGCCTGGTCGTCTCTTGCGAGATCATAGACCTCCACATTGGGCACGCCTTTGCTGACGAGCCGGTCGCGAAGCATCATCACAGCCTTCTTTGTGTGGCCGTAAACTGAAGTATATGCGATCACAACGCCTTTATCTTCCGGAGTATAACTCGACCATTTATCATAGAGATCAAGGTAATATCCCAGATTCTCCTTTAATACAGGACCATGGAGCGGACATATGGTATTTATCTCTACTCCCCCGGCCTTGCCGAGAAGATCCTGCACGAAGTCACCGTATTTGCCGACGATGCCAATATAGTATCTTCTTGCTTCGTCAAGCCACGGTTCTTCGCGGTCAAGAGCTCCGAATTTTCCGAAGCCATCGGCAGAAAACAGCACTTTCTCATATGATTCATACGTTACCATTACCTCCGGCCAGTGAACCATAGGCGCAAAGATAAATGTGAATGTATGCGAGCCAAGTGAAAGAGTGTCCCCCTCAGCGACCTCAAGAGTGTTCTTTATGGTCATCTCAGGGAAGAACTGATACATTATCTCAAAAGTCTTCCTGTTGGCAACGACTGTCGTATCCGGGTATTTCTCAACGAAAGCCTGGATAGACGCTGAATGGTCCGGTTCCATATGCTGGACTATAAGATAATCCGGAGTCCCGGACGTATAAGCCGCGGCAAACTCGTTGGGCGACGCGTTCAGGAAGTCAGCCGGTGAACTGATCTGAGGAGCCTTTGCGGGCCCGGAGATCTGGTTCATGACTTCTTCAATATTAGCGAGCCACTCTGAAGTCTTGCCTTCAGCTATAGTGTCGAAAACCGCTGTCTTACTGTCTGCTACAAGGTATGAATTGTAACACATGCCGTTTGGAACGACATACTGCCCTTCGAAGAGATCCACATCATGATCATTAGCTCCGATATAGAATATCGAGTCCGTTACTTTGCTAATCATTTTCTTCTCCCCGCTGATCAGTAATATGTGCCTATCTTCTTCATGCCCTCGATAGCTTCAGGATGTTTTGTATTTACCTCACCCGGGTCATTTACGCCGGGCACTACGATATGCCCTTTGTTTTCCCATTTGAGGTATTCTGTCATTTTTTCGTAGGCAGCTACCACCGGTTCAAATGTAGCCTGGTCTGTATCCTCTCCGCAGACAACAAAGATGCTCTCTTTTACTCCTATAGGCTTACCTGCAACACAGAAAGAATACATCTTATCTGTTGCAGCCTTGAGTTTGGATGGATAAGAGAACCAGTATAACGGTGTGAAGATAGCAATAGCGTCAGCCTGCTGAAGGTAATTGCCCAGCTCAGTGAAATCATCAGGGCTTACACAGGGTGTTCCGGCTGAAAAACAGCCGCCGCATCCCTGGCATCCGCCGATGTTCTTTCTGCCGGCGTCAAACCTTAAAATCTGCTTTCCGGAATCAAGAGCTCCTCTGATGAAAGCCTCAGCGAGCAGATCGCTGTTTCCACCTTCTCTGGCACTGCCTGTAAGTACTAAAACAGTCTTAGACATAGTGCACCTCTCTCTTGATGTACGCAAAACCCACCGTGCAGGCATTTACATGCCTGCCTGCACGGCGTTATATCCAAATTGCGTTCGGGCGCAATAACGGCCCGTTGTTTACATCAATTATTTATTTGGGTTTGGAAGAATGTCCTCAACCTCTACATGCGGTCTTGGAATTACGTGTACTGACAGAAGTTCTCCAACTCTCTGAGCTGCTGCAGCACCTGCATCAGTAGCAGCCTTTACAGCACCAACGTCTCCTCTTACCATTACAGTAACAAGTCCGCCGCCTACAAATTCTTTACCGATGAGGTAAACATTTGCAGCTTTTACCATAGCATCTGCTGCCTCGATTGATCCAACGAGTCCTTTTGTTTCGATCATTCCTAATGCGTCATACTTAGCCATTTTAATTATCCTCCTGTTAAAGTGTTAAATGGTTATATTGTGTTTATTTGATTAACTTGAATATTGATGATGAAGTTATAGCCAAAGCGTTGGCTTCTTCTGTATCCACGTGACATTCGAGAGCGTGTCCGCTTCCTGCGCGTATCGCCACATTGGCGAGAGTTCCGGCTCTCGGTCCGTCAAACTCGATGGATACTATGTCTCCGTCATGGACTCCATAACTTTCAGCTTCTGCTGCCGTCATATGGATATGTCTCTGAGCTACGATTACTCCTTCAGGTACCTGAACAGTTCCCTTCGGGCCTACAAGTGTGCATCCCGGTGTTCCTGCCAGATCTCCCGACATTCTTGTGGGAGGTTTGATACCAAGCTTGAAAGAGTCTCCCAGCAGCACTTCTACCTGTGTCTGCTTTCTCAGCGGTCCAAGTACACGCACTTTTTCAAGAGCGCCCTTAGGTCCGCAGAGTGTCAGAGTTTCCTTACATGCAAACTGTCCCGGCTGCTTCAGATCTTTGATCTTTGTCAGCTCATATCCCGGTCCGAACAGTACGTCCATATCCGCCTGGGAAAGATGTATGTGACGGTTCGATACTCCTACCGGTATATTACCGGGGGCATCGCAGCTTCCGCCGGCGCATGTGTCAGCGCCTTTTGAGAGTTCCATGGCTTTTTCGACCAGTGTCTTTATGATCTCATCATACTGTGCCATCTTATTCTCCCTTCAGAGCCTTTGTCATGGACTCGATCATAGCATTGAGCTGCTGTGTATCGATTCCCGGTCCGTCGTCAACTGCCGGAGCCGCTGCAGGAACATTATTCACTGCCGGAGCAGTATTTCCGCCGTTCTGAAGCGACTGCGGTGATGGAGCATTAACTATGCTGTTCAGGTCGAAAGATGATCCGCACGCTCCGCATGTCGGGCTGTAGGAAATGAATCCTGACTGATTTACCGGTGTCGGAGCCGGAGCTGCCGGTGCAGGTGTTACCGGTGTCGGTGTGATCACCGGAGTCACTACTGACTGTGCCGGAGCGCCGCCGCCCTCACCTATAGCCGCCAGTTCCGCAGCGTGGTTGAAGGTCGGATCGTTGTCAGCCATTCCCTTACATTCAACGATACCGTAAGCAACTCTCTTGATGTTTATGAGATGCATCGGTGTTACGTTCTCTGATACTGAGCTTCCGCCCCATGTTCCGCATCCAAGTGTGAATGAAGGTGCCAGGCCTGTGCTTGCGCCTGTTCCGCCCATGCTTCCGCCTGTGTTAACAAGTATTCTGGAAGCCGGTTTTTCTGAGAACTTGAGAACCATGTTCCTGTCTTCAGTATGCAGACTCATCGTATGTCCGATACCGTTCTGCAGAAGTCTTATTGAAAGGTCACATGCTTCTTCCCAGTTGTTTACAACATAGAACGCAAGTACTGAGGTAAGTTTCTCAAATGACAACGGATATTCCTTACCTACTCCGCCCTGTGGCCCGAGAAGCACTTTGGTGCCTTCAGGAATTGCTATTCCTGCCGCGTCAGCGATCACCTTGGCTGAACGTCCAACGAACTTGGCGCTCATTGATGTGGTGCCCGGTTTGAACAGGAGCTTGCAGACTTTATCTGTTTCTTCCGGTGTCATGAAGTAGCCGCCCTGACGCTGGAATTCAGCAACTACAGCGTCCTTGTTGCACTCTTCACATACTACTGACTGCTCGGAAGCACAGATTGTACCGTTATCAAAGCTCTTGC
>JAUMVF010000031.1:0-6436 GCA_030530305.1 Bacillota bacterium | reverse complement strand
ATGTTCTCAACAGCTTTCTGTACGTTAGCTGTTCTCTCAATGTATGCAGGTGAGTTTCCTGCTCCTACGCCCAGTGCCGGTTTTCCTGCGCTGTACGCAGCTTTTACCATTCCCGGACCGCCTGTAGCGATTATCATCTTTACATTCTTGTGATGCATCAGCTCATCCGTAGCTTCCATGGTCGGAGTTTTGATGCAAGCGATCGTGTTCTCCGGAGCGCCTGCTTCTACTGCAGCCTGCGCCATGAGCTCAGCTGCTCTGAGAGTACATTTTGCAGCTGACGGATGTGGTGAAAAGATGATAGCGTTCCTTGCTTTCACCGCGATCATTGCCTTGAATATAGCTGTTGATGTCGGGTTGGTCGATGGGACGATTCCCATGATCAGACCAACAGGTTCAGCTACTTCCATAGTCTTTTTGATCGGGTCTTCATTAAGAATACCTGAAGTCTTCATATCCTTTATTTCGTTATAAAGAATAGTTGAAGAAAGGTGATTCTTGTAAGTCTTGTCGGCAACCTTACCGAAGCCTGTTTCTTCAACTGCCATCTTGGCCAGTTCTACAGCATGCTCTTCGGCAACGCGCACCATGTTGACAAGGATCTTATCGATCTGCTGTTCATTGTATGTTGCAATTTTTTCGGTTGCGATCTGTCCCAGTTTCGCCATGTCTCTGACTTCCTGTATGGAACGAAGATCTTTATCCATGTTGTCCACTATGCAACACCTCCTTGTTATTCTTTACCTTAATGTGCGTTATTTCTTGAAGAATTTCCTGAACTCATCCACTAATACCTTCTTGTTGGCGTGAGTTATCTCACGTCCGGCTATTCCGAATTCTCCGTTGAATTCCCTGGCAAGTGATCTGAGATCAACTACTCTTGTTTTGGACAGTAATTCCAGCGCGCTATCCAGACCGTTCTTCTTAACTATAGCCTCGAGTTTTTTTCTGTCCACAGGTCCGTCAACTTTTACAGGCGCCGGTTTTGTGTCTTCTTTCTTCGGAGCAGTTTTTACAGGAGCTTCTTCTTTCTTTTCAACTACTTGTCCACTGCCCCCTCGAGGTTCAGATTCGTCAGTCATCCTCGCTTTCTTCTTCGCCTTCTCCGGGGATGTGCTTAACAATAAGTCCATCCAGAGTCTCATGAGGACGAGGAATTACGTGTGTTGAAATAATCTGTCCGCCCATTCTGGTAACAGCTGATGCAGCTGCGTCTACAGAAGCCTTGCATGCAGCAACGTCTCCTGCGATGGTGATTGTTACAAGACCTCCCTTTACGAAGGTTCTTTCAACGAGAGTTACTTCTGCTGCTTTGAGCATCGCGTCTGCACTCTCGATTGCGGGTACGAGACCCTTTGTTTCGATAAAACCAAGTGCTTTCATAATAAATCTCCTTTATCAATTATTTATCAGTAAGTTACATAGAATACCTTTGCCTTGGTATTCCCACTGCTAAATACTACCTTGGATCCCTTCTGGATGAACAGGCAGTCTCCCGGGTATGCTGTATGAGGAACTCCGTCTATGGTAACTGTCATTTCGCCTTCTACCACGAAATACGTTTCCTCAGGTTCAACGTCCCAGTCGAACGTGCACTTGTCGACCGTCATGAATCCTGCGTTCGTCGAGCTTCCGTCATAGGAACCTATCAGTTCCTGACACTGGACCTTTCCGTTGTCTGCAGGAACACCGGTCTCAAAGACATCCATCTTGATCCCGCCGCCGCGAACCAGCTTAAAGCCCTTATCGCATTCTGCTTTATAAGGAGCATCTGCTGCACAAGCAGGAGTCGCTGCGTCGTTTCCGAAGAAGTCGCCTAGCATTCCGCTGTCGCTCATCTTCTTCAGAGCATTGTAGATCATTTCACTGTCCAGAGCGGCTCCACCAGCTGCAGCTGCAGGTGCCGGTGCCGTCGAGGCACATGTGCATCCTCCCTCGACTATCTCCAGACCTTCTGTCCGGATCCTATCACGAGCTGCCGGTGTGATCAGTGTGTTTTCGTCAACACATACAGTTTTTCCACCCTGTGCAATGATGTCAGTAATGCTCTTTTCACAGATAAGCTTTTTCATCAGTGTTCACATCCTTTCATCATTATATTAGAGTAACGATTCTATCAATCTATCTGAAGGTGATGGTATCACCTCAACATTAACTAACAGGCCTTTTTCTTTCGCGATCTCGATACCTGCGTCAGCAGCAGTCTTTACAGCTCCGACTTCGCCGGTAAATGTGAAATACGCTTTACCGCCGATACCATTGCCAAGCCTGAGTTCAATGGCGTCGACTTCCGCAGCCTTTATGATCTCGTCGGCTGCTATTATCATAGTTGCCAGTGAGAAGGATTCTACGATTCCCACGGCTTCCATATGCTCCGGCATCGTTGCCCCTGTGATGGCCGGGAATACCTGCTCGCTCACATTAGGTATAACGATGGAATCCACAAAGAATTCACCTGCAAGGTCCTCGCCTATACCAACAGATGCTTTGACCGCTGCTACGTCGCCTGTGACAATGGTTATATACTTGCCCGGGCAGGAAGTAACAGAGGATACGATCTCTACTTCTGAGATCTTTACCATCTGGTCAGCAACATAAATGCCTCGCGCTATGCTGGTAAATTCAACCATTCCTATAGCTTTTTCCATGGTCTTACACCCTCCTTATGGCAATATATTTATCATTAACTTCTGTTACCTGCCCTGAGATACTTGCGTGTACAGGCGCTCCCAGAGCGTTTTCAGGAACCTGTCCTATCAGCTGTCCTTCAGTAACGGCATCTCCGGCCTTTACTACCGGCTGACAAGGCGCTCCCACATGCTGGCTCAGCATGATCTTTACTTCTGCCGGAGCAATCGACTGATCTGTCATCGGCGCCGGCATATCGAAACTGGTAAGTCTTAATCTCGCTATCAGTCTCTTGCTCGGTACCAGACGGTAGTCTCTGCTTCCGCGGGCTTTGTACTGTTTGCCCTCTTCCGGCTTGTATTTGATACCTTCCGCCATCAGCTCGTTCTTGAGCATCAGGTTCGTCAGTCTCGGATGAAGGTTTGCCGGGCAGGAGAAGTATTCACACAGATTACACTGGCAGCAGAGCTGCGCGATTTTCTTGGCTTCTACATCATCCAGTCCGTAATTCAGGACCCTCATCATCTTATGAGGCTGCATATCATGTCCTATAAGGAATCTCGGGCACAGGTCCGTGCACATTCTGCACTGTTCGCATGTAGCGCGGTTAACTCGCTTTGCCTGCTCCTCTGTACAGGACTTCTTCTGTATAAGAGGATGATCCTTTTTCAGAATGACAAATCCCTTGTTTTTCTTTGCTATGGAGCCGTTTCTGTCTGCCAGAAGCGGTCCCATCATCGGGCCTCCGTCTATGATCTCATAACCACTGAAATCATCTATGCCTGACATCTTCAGTACATCCATAACAGGTGTTCCAACAGGAACCTTCACTGTGATCCTGTTTGGTATGTCACCGGCAAGGGTCACATATGTTTCTGTCACGGCTTTGCCCTGAGATGCCAGATACACATTGAGAGCCGTCTCTGCGTTCATGACTACGCATCCGCACATGATCGGTATTCCTGTTTCCGGAACGGTGCGTCCGGTCAGCTCGTATACGAGGACCTGTTCGTCTCCCGCCGGATAAATGTCAGGAAGGATACCTACTGATACATAGTCTCCCGCTCCCATCTTCTCGATGGTGTTTTCAAGGATCTCTATGACATCTCCATGCTTGCCTTTGATGCCTATGATCGCTTTCTTCGCCTTGACGTGGCGGCCGGACATTTCGAAGCCCTTTATTATCTCCTCCGGATACATGGCCATGATCTGCTGGTCCACCCGCAGAAGCGGTTCGCATTCCGCGCCGTTGAGAAGGATATATTCCGCCTCGGCATTCAGCTTGGCATGTGTAGGAAATCCGGCTCCTCCGGCGCCTATCACACCAGCTTCCTTTACCTGATCAAGAAAACTCATGTCACATCCTCCTAATCAAAATTCACAATCTTCGTCTATAATACCTACGATGGCCGCGTCCACCGGAACGCTGTCATCACCAATCATTCTTCTTGCTGCCGTACCCAGAGAAACCAGAATGCGATCTCCGATCCCGGCGCTTATGGTATCGATAGCAACCAGTCTCTGCCCTTCGTTGGCTCCTCCGCCGATCACTTCGACCAGCATCAGTTTATATCCGTTGAGCAGTTCAGATTTCCGCGTTGCCCATATATTGTCAATGAGCTTTGCTGTAAGCATTCCTTATCTCCTTTCTTTTCTCTCTTCAGCATCTTCCTTTATGGCTTTCATAGCCGATTCGACCGATGCTGTATCGCCAAAGATGGCCAGCAGTATCATATTCTGAGGACAGCTTCCGCGTATGTCCTCTACTGTTACTCCGACAGTCTTTTCAGCTATATCGGAAGCAACTACCATCTCTATGAGCTTGCCCTGTACCAGGCCTACGGCATCCACATTTTCAGGACGCTCGCTGGCAGGTGTTCCCTTCCGGCGCATCAGGATGTCGATGGTCCCCGGCGAAGGGGTTTTGATTATCCTGAAATCCATTTTACGTCTCCTTATCTTTTACTCCAGCTCTTCCTGCTTGCAGTTGAGCGCTATGCCAAGAGGTGTAACGAACATTGGATTTTTTGGCTTGTGAGTATAGATACCGACGCTGTCGCCGATGGTCTTCTCTATGCCGGTCAGACAAGCTGTTCCTCCTACGAGAGCTATCTCGTCCACATCGTATCCCTCAACCTGTTTCTTTATTATTGAAGAAACTTTGTCGATTACCGGTTTGAGTACCGGGAATATCTCTCTGTGGTTCTTCGGATCTCTCTTGTAGAGTTCTGCTTCTTCATAGGACTTCTTGTATGCTCCCGCAAGAACAAGTGAGAAATGTGTTCCACCTGTGGCTTCGTCATCTATATAGATGACTTTGCCGTCCTTGAAGATCGAGATTCCTGTTGTTCCTCCTCCGATATCCACTACTGCCCCGTCCTTTATTCCAAGGACTGCATTGGCAGCTGTAGGTTCGTCGAGAACATTGCTGACTGTAAAACCTGCTCCTCTTACGACATTTGCCACAGCCCCGTGATCCACATTTTCCGTTCCCGGAGGAATCGCAGCTGCCGCAAATTCCAGTTCTTCAACACCCAGATCCTTTTCAACTTTTTCCTTCATCTCACGGACTATCTGTATAGCTCCGACGTAATCCACAACGATTCCGTCCTTTACAACGTCCGCGTATCTGTAGGCGCCGGCAACAGGTTCAAAGTTCTCATCAAGTACTGCTATAACTACGCAGGCTGTACCAAGGTCCACTCCGGTGTAATAAACTTTTGATTTTTTCTTTACCGGCTTTTTAACGACCTTTTCAAACTTCTCTACAAGTTCATCGCAGTATTTGAAGTTTAATCGTTTCTCTGACATCCGTTACCTCCGAAAGCTGTACATATCATCTGTCCCAGTCTGTTGATTATCTGATTGAGCCGCTCCGTGATGCATTTGTTGGTGCAGTGGGTCTCCATGACTACCACCTGTACCTCATACAGCGCGCAGCGCAGTCTGTGAAGAAGAAGGATCTCGCGTCCCTTATCCGCCTGGATATGGAAGCTCGTGATCTCGAAACACTCTCCCAGATCGCTGGAGAAGTTGCTGTCGTTCATACACGAGCAGGTCTTGCAGGGTAATGGTTCAAACATCTTACCCTCTGCGTCCATCTGCTTGATCTCGTCAAATTTCTGACCAAGATCCAGGACTTCCTGCGCCAGACATACGTCTTTTTCGATCAGTTCCGATGCGGTAAGCAGGAACAACGCGTCCGCGGATTTAAGAGCTGCGAAGAGCCTCTTGTTCCTTAGCAGATCCGGCGAACCGGACGAAGGCTCTTTTCCGGCGATCACCCCGTCTCCGACGTGCATCGCCGTCCCGTCTGCGAAAACATTGATCTGCCGGTCCTGCAGGAACTGTCTTGCGCCGGGTGTCAGCCTTGAATCGGGTTCGATATCAAAGCTGGTAAACGGCTTGTCCCGGTAAATGGTCCTCAAATCGTCTTCTGTAATAAATTTCATCGATCTTCCACCTTCTCGATCATGTCATTTTTCAAATGATCTTTCAGTTCTTCGATACCCGTATTCTCAGTCAGACTTACTGAAAAATAGGGTGGGTTTACTCCGATCATCTTGAGTTGTCTTTTACATATCTCCTCATTTTCCTTGTGGAGATCCGCCTTCGTGATGACTCCCGTCACCGGACAGCGGAAGACTCTCGCAAATCCCGGAGAATATACTTCCGTAACATTGCTCTGATCTACCAGTATCAGAACATGACACGCATTGTTCTGAGCCGCGGATATAAGGTGTTTGTACATCCACGGGTTTTCAAGATATGAACCCGGTACATCGATGGTGTATTTACCAAAGATCAT
>JAUMVF010000030.1:3499-17240 GCA_030530305.1 Bacillota bacterium | reverse complement strand
TCAGGCTCTTCCCTGAGCTGTCCGATGACCATGCTGTAAAGCTGCTTCATGTATTCCCGCTGCCTGGTCATACGCTCTTTGTTGGTCCCGTCTCCGACTTGCTTACGGGCCCTGACGAACTTCTCCGCCTGCTTGTCGTCCAGAAGCACCGTGGTCCCCTTCTTGAACTCCGGATCCAGCTTGGTCAGGTCTTCCTTGATGTCGACGGTGACTCCGCCTACCGCGTGGTTCACAGCCTTTATATCCCGTAGCTTAAAGGTATAGTATCCGTGGATATCAATACCGCCAAGAAGTTTCCTGACCGCCTTCACGGTGTTACTGTTGTGTTCATCCTCGTTGCGGCCTTCCCAGTGGGCTATGCATATCTGCTCCGGATATGTACCGATCTCTTTGCCATCCTCAAGGACCGGCACTTCTACGATGGTGTCTCTGTCTATCTCTATGAATCCAAAGGCGTTCTGGGTCTTGTTGGTAACTGCAAGCACAAGAAAATCAGCCATATCCCCGCCTTCGCCTTTCTTCGACGTGTCGTCGGTGCCGATGATGAGATATGCCTTTACCTGATCCTCATACTCATATTTCTGCTTGCCGATCTTTAATTCTTTTTTGCCTTCCTTGCCCCATTTGCCGCTGTCGCCGCCATCGCCTTCTTCACCGTTGATGGCCTTGTCTATGGCAAAGACTATAAGACCGAATGCAACTATCACCGCGATGACGATAATTATTATCTTTAAGGGGCTGCCTTTTCTTCCTCTTACAGTGTTCATTTTTGTGTTTTATCAATAAAAAACTTCCGCATTAATTGTTTGCAGCCAGCACATTATACTATACTATTTCATAGTATGTATAAAAAAAACCAGCATTTCACAGTATTTTAGTAAACTTTTCCGGCTATATAGCGCACTACAACAGAGGGCATCTATACATTGTCCATACGCGTGTATAATTATGTCGCACCACTTTACACCTGTCAACCGTCTCGAAAACTTTTTAAAGGTTCAAATTTCAACGATATTGTCTGGTTTACAATAGCTGTTCCACTGCAAGTCCCGCTTTGTCTGCATCATACCGGTCCGGCCGCTTCTTTGTACACCAAAACTTCTGTGTAAAATATAATTTCCCATGCACAGGAAAAGCCTTTTGTGTTATCATTATTCTTGCATCAAAGGAGGTATGGCAGCAAATGAAAAAGCTTTTATATATACTGTTAGTGATCGTGCTCATGGCGGGGCTCATGTCATTGAGCGCATGCGACGATAATGATAATGATTCTGAAGATCGGGACATTGAGACGGTGGCTCAGGCTGAATACGATACGGCTATGGGCGCTTTCAGCGACGCCCGTGATTTCGACACCATTTCTTCTTATCTGAAGAAATGGGCAAAATCAAACAAAATCGAAGTGGAAGAGGACGCGTCCAGTTATCTGGTACTGTCACTGCCCGCGACAGAAGGATATGAAAAGGCCCAATCCGCTGTTCTTCAGATGCCAACAGGTTCCGGCAGTTCCTCCGTGGGATGTCAGGTCCTTTCCGTACTGCTCACAGCAGCTAAGACTTCACGGGCTCATGGGGATGTGAAGATCATATTCACCGACAACTCGGAAGGCGATTTTTCCGGCGCGAAAAAACTCGACAGGAAGTATCTGGATACAGACAATTTCATAAACTTCATGTATGAAAACGTCCCCACAGTCTACAATCAGGGCGGCGCTTCCTCATACAACAGGGTGACTAAAAATTCGTATGTTTCGGATTCCGAACACGATAAAGCTTTCCGTGTCTCTATATCGGGTCTGAGCGGCGGATACGCAGGCAGCACTATGGCCGCGGAAACGCCGAATCCGCTGGAGGTCATATCCGGCTTTCTGGCTGCGGCCAAGTCCGACGGGTACGTCTTTGATCTGGCATCCTTCAGAGGCGGTGTCTCAGCAGCCACCATCCCGAAAGAAGCTTCGGCTGTGATAGTGATACCGTCCAGCGGCGTGGAGAGCCTTAAGAAAAGATTCGAGACCAGCCACAAACGTTTTCTGAAGAACTACGAAGAGACCGAGCCTACTGCGGAATATACGCTGACGCAGGTCAACAAACCATCCGGCGTTTTCTCCGACTCGGCAAAAGACGATATAATCAACCTCATGTATATGCTCGATACAGGATCCACTCAGGATAAAGAAGGCAATACCATTTCCCTTTTCAACATAGGCTCTGTCACAACAAAGAACGGGAACTTCGAAGCGGAGATCGCTCTTGAAGACACTGCCAAGGAAAACCTGGCCGACATGCAGCTTTCACTGGAGACCTCATGCGGGCTCTGTCACATGAAATGCGATACCAGATCCAACAACGAGCCCTGGATCACATATGAGGAAAGCTATCTGGTCTCCAAGCTTTCAGATCTTTGCTCGACAGAACCGAAGAGCACCATAGTGCAGAACGAAAACACAATATTCAAAAAGAGAAACAAGAAACTTGCTCTCGTTTCATTCGGAGTAAACATATCTTCCGCCAAACGAAGCGTCAAAGTCATCGACGACTTCCTCGCCAGCCTGATTTCGGCGGATGATGAAGAAGAATAGAGACTAAAAAAGAATAAAAACAGCATCAAAAAAGACGCAGCTCCGGGCTGCGTCTTTTCATATATCTCCTTTTAGTCAAGGGCTTCTTTTCTGGCAACGGATACTCTCTCGTCGTAGCATGAGAAGAGTTTCTCCAGTTCACTGTCATCCTGCTTCCGGGTGAATTTGCTGATCACCGGTACGATTATCAGCCCTCCGACCATGGCTATTACTCCCGAGCGTACTGATGAAGCGAAAATGTATCCGAAGAAGGGTCCCCATCCTGTTACATCGATCCCCGCAAGAGAGATTATCATCTGGATCACCATGAGAGTGCATCCCCATACGAATGAAACGTAGCAGGCGGCCTTGGTAGTTCCCTTCCAGTACAGACCGTAGAGGAACGGCGCCAGGAATGCGCCGGCAAGAGCGCCCCATGAAACTCCCATCATCTGAGCGATGAAGGTTATCTCCGGATGAGCGTCCTTTATGATGGCGATTATAGCCGATATTATGATGAAGAAGAGTATCAGTATCCTCATTATGGATACCTGGCCTCTTTCTGTTATCTGGTCTTTCGAAGCCGGTCTAATTATATCCAGTGTAAATGTGGAGCTGGATGTGAGAACCAGCGATGACAGTGTCGACATGGATGCTGAGAGCACCAGCACTATAACTACCGCGATTATGATCGACGGAAGTGTGGACAGCATTGTCGGTACGATCGTATCGAAGAACGGTGTGACTCCGTCAGGCTGGTATGCCACCTTATCCGCGTAGAGCCTGCCGAATCCGCCCAGGAAGTAACATCCTCCCGCTACTACTATAGCAAAGAATGTGGAGATGATAGTTCCTTTGTGTATATCGTCCTCGCTCTTGATAGCGTAGAATTTGTTCACCATCTGAGGCAGTCCCCATGTTCC
Organism: Bacillota bacterium; assembly: GCA_030530305.1. GTDB lineage: Bacteria > Bacillota > Clostridia > Peptostreptococcales > Anaerovoracaceae > RGIG7111. Next base: position 13,760 of record JAUMVF010000030.1, on the reverse strand, counting down.
CAGAGATGTGAGCAGCACTACGAACAGCAGCGCCAGCGGGTCAGGTCCCAGGAAGGAACTGAATGCTCCTCCGTTCCATCCTTCCGCGGGGATCTCTGAAAGTTTCTGGGTGGCTGCAGTGAGTCCGCCGTTGGCATTGATCACAGCGCCTATTACCGCGCATATGCCAAACAGCATTATTATCCCCTGTATGAAATCGTTTATAGCTGTAGCCATATATCCGCCGAATACCACGTAGATACCTGTGAGCACGGCCATTATGGCGATAACTACCCAGTACGGGATATCGAACACAAGGCCGAACAGGGACGAAAGTCCGTTGTACAGCGATGATGTATATGGAATAAGGAATATGAATACGATGAGTGAGGCTATGACCTTCATAGGCACGGAGCCGAATCTCTTTCCGAAAAAGTCAGGCATGGTCCTCGCTTCAAGGTGCTGTGTCATGATCCTGGTCCTTCTTCCCAGGATGTTCCATGCCAGCAGTGAGCCTATGAACGCGTTGCCCAGTCCTGCCCAGGTGGACGCAAGTCCGAAATTCCATCCGAACTGACCTGCGTATCCGACAAAGATAACTGCCGAGAAATACGATGTGCCGAAGGCAAAAGCCGTTATCCACGGACCTGCCGTCCGGCCTCCGAGAACGAAACCTTCAACACTGCTCGCTCTCTTTCTGGTCATTACTCCCACCACGATCATGACGATGAAGAATATCACCAGCATGCAACCACTGATTATTTTTGTGCTCATTTGTCTATCCCTCCTAAAGTGAGCTTACCGGTGTTTTTTACGCCGTCTCCAGTCCTTTCCGCAGGAACCCTGCGCAATAAAAAACACCCTCCATCCAGAGGGCGGTCTTGACCGCGGTACCACCTCTATTCACCATTGCTTCGCAGTAATGGCCTCATCAGGTACGTTCCCTTGGGAAGTATACCCTTATGCTGTAACGGGCATCCCCGTCGCACCCTACTTTCCGGCCGTCCCCGGCCCTGTTCGGATACGCAGCTCCAAGATGTATTCGCTGAAACTATCTGCGCGCCTCTCATCACCCGGCAGCTTTCTGTTCAGAATCATAACAGTTACTCTTTCTCTTCACAGCCTTTTCTTATTTTATTGCCAACGCATTCAACTATACTAGAAAAGAAAATGCAAGTCAACTTTTTACAGCGATTTATCTTCCGGATTTCGCGATGCGCGCCGTCGCCCCTGCCGTCACCTGAGTTCAGCCTTGTATTTCCTCAGCATGAGAGCGGGTCTGTAGGACTCTTTTGCCTGACGGAGGCCCGGGATATCCAGGTCGTTTTCCCTGTTGATATAGGCTACTTCCGGATATGCGCATCTCGCGTAGGCCGCAAACAGTTTGTTTATCATGTTGTAGGCTCCGCGCACCTGATGGGCCGCTTTCTCGAACACTACGTCAAAGGTATCTGTGCCGACTTTCTGGCCTATGGCAAAAGCCACACACTCACCGTCAATTTTAAGCAGCACGCCGTCCGGTTTCTATGACCGGCTTTTTGTCTTTGTAATCATCAAGCATCCTGCCCTGCTCCTTTACTGTTCTTTTCTCCTATGTTAACTGATCTTCTGAGAATTATAGAGTTTCGCGTATCTTCCTTCTGCTGCGAGAAGTTCCTCATGTGTGCCTTCCTCCTCGATGCGTCCGTTCTCAATAACGACGATCCTGTCGGCGTCACGTACCGTTGAAAGCCTGTGGGCGATGACCAGAGTGGTCCTTCCTTTCGCAAGCTCGTCAAAGCTTGCCTGGATGCGTCTTTCCGTAACTGTATCCAAAGCAGAAGTCGCTTCGTCCAGAATAAGTATCTTCGGGTCTTTAAGGAAAATACGCGCTATGGAAAGTCTCTGTTTCTGGCCGCCCGAAAGCTGGGTGCCCCGTTCGCCCACATAAGTCTCGAACTGATCGGGCATCTCCATGATGTCATCGTAGATCTCCGCTTTTTTCGCTGCTTCAACTACTTCTTCAAAAGTGGCGGACGGTCTGCCGTAGCGTATATTCTCATAGACAGAGTCGGCGAAAATGAACACTTCCTGCTGTACTATGCCTATGTTCTCCCTGATGGAAGTCTTGGTCACGTCTCTGATATCTGTTCCGTCTATATATATGGCTCCTTCTGTCACATCGTAAAACCTCGGGATAAGCTGGCACAGGGTAGTCTTGCCGCCGCCCGAATGGCCCACTATGGCCACGGTCTCGCCGGGCCTGATATCAAGGTCGATATCCTCAAGAACTTCGCTGACTTCATTATATGAAAAAGATACATCCTCCACTTTGATGTGGCCTTCTGTGACCTGAAGCGGCTCCGCGCCTTCTTTTTCTTTTACCTGAGGCTCCATGGCCATTACTTCCATGAACCGCTTCAGCCCCGCGGTCCCGTTGGTAAAGGTCTCCGCGAAATTGGACATCTTCCTGATAGGCGTTACGAATGTGGTCACGAAAAGGGTGAAAGTTATCAGATCGATGTAGTTCATCTGATCCTTCATGATGAGCCATCCTCCGAAGGCGATAACAGCCAGCGGGATGATGCACATGAAGAATTCCTGGCTTGCGTTGAAAGCGCCCATGGCCTTGTAGAATTCTTTCTTTGCCCCTTTATATCTATCGTTGGAATCGTCGAAACGTTTCCTGTCCACGTTCTCATTGGCAAAAGCCTTGGACGTCTTCATCCCCGATATGCTGGACTCGATGTCGGAACTGATACTTGCCAGTTTTTGCTTCACGTTGGCGGAAGCTATGGACATCCTGCGCCGCCTGCTCATTACTATTATGAGGAATATAGGTATGAGGACAGCTACCACAAGAGCCAGCCGCCATTCGATCATGAACATGAAGGTGAGAGATCCTATTATAGTCAGTATGGATATGACAAGGTCCTCCGGTCCGTGGTGGGCCAGTTCAGTGATCTCGAACAGGTCTCCTGTGAGCCTGCTCATTATCTTTCCCGTCCTGTTTTTGTCATAGAATTCAAAGTCCAGGGTCTGCAGATGGTTGAATAGAGCTTCTCTTATGTCCGCCTCGACTCTTATGCCGAAGGTGTGGCCCCAGTATGTCATTATGTAATAGAACAAAGAACGCAGCAGGAAAAATACCGCCACCGCCGCCATGAGCACGAAAAAGAACCTGAAAGCCTTGTCAGGCAGCAGGTCGTACATGGCGTATCTGGACACCAGCGGAAACGCAAGATCGATGGCTGCCACCATGATGGCGCAGAACATATCCAGCGCGAATATTTTTTTGTGCGGTCCGAAATAACTGAATAGTGTCTTTATCATTTTCCTGTTCTCTCAGTTCCCCTATCAGGCTCCTCCATGATCACCCGACCGGGAACAGTTTGTCTATGTCTTTCATGTGTTCCGGTATTCTTATGTTCTGGGGGCAGTGATCCTCGCAGGCCCCGCATCCGATGCAGTTTGCGGCGGCGCGCCCCTCATCCGCCCGCTTCTCATAAAGAGGCTTTATCTTCCAGTCCTCTTCAGGATGCCTTGATATCTCATTATACATTCTGAACATTTCCGGTATGCGGATCCCCCGGGCGCAGTGGGGCTCACAGTAGCCGCAGCCCGTACACTGGACTTTTGTGTCATCATGGATCACGCGGCTCATATCCGGGTATCTTTTCCGCCAGTCTGAAACTGTCTCTGGGCTTTCTTTCAGCGATGCACTTTTTCACAGCCATCTCGCTGTAACCGTCAAGGTATGTATAGCATGTATCAAAATACGACCCGCCCTTTTCCATGAAAAGGTCGACCATTTCATTTATCAGTTCCCAGTCGTAGCTGTCAGGAACGTTTTTATCCTTCAAAGGAAGTCTCAGAAGTCCGAATCCCAGTTCACTCATTTTAAATCTCTATAGTCATTCCTTCAGACAGGTACCTGAGCCTGCCCATGCTTTCTTTCATGAATTCGTACTGCTCTGTTCCCGTGCAGTGGCATGTGTAATACTCAGTATCATATTTGTCCAGTCTCTCGGCGTAGCCTCGCAGTGTGTCATCCAGAGGAAGCTTGCTGAAGTGGAATCCTCCTATCAGCACGTCGGGTCTGAACCACTCCAGTATATTGATTATGCCTTTGTGGGAGCATCCGCTGATCAGCACCCTTTTGCCCTTCTCGTTTATCATCAGATATATCTCGTGGTCAAAAAAGTCCGGCACCAGCACGTCCCACTTCTTCATCTTGAGACCGGAAGGCGTCATGTACTCCACTTTCTCACGGATGCTTCCTGTGTAGATGTAGAGCTCATCGTCGATCTGCTCATCCACATCCACGAAAACAAAACGTTTTTCATCTTTCAGGTCCTTGTCCAGACCTATGTATTTATCGCTGGCGTTGTAGTAGTCGCCGAAGGCTTCGCTGCTCATAATCACTTTGGCCCGGCTGTTCTTTTTAAGGAAGGTCTCAAGACCGCCGCCGTGATCGTAATGACCGTGTGAAAGAATCATCAGGTCCACCTTGCTCAGGTCTTTTCCCAGCTTCTCCGCGTTTTCCGCGAAAAGCTCCCCCTGCCCCGAATCGAACAGGATAGTATGATTTTCCGTCTCTATATACAGACTGAGACCGTGCTCTGTCTTAAGATCTTCTTTTGTCGTGTTTTCAACCAGTGCTGTTATCTTCATTGCCGTCCTTACTTCCCTTCTGCCTCTACTTCTTCAGTTCAAAGAAACTGTCGACTCTGTTTTCTGTATCCTTTACGTAGTTATATTCTACCATCCGGTAATCGTTGATGATATCCCCATACTTCGTTTTCTCATCATACAGATGCGCTCTGCCGCTCTGATCGGTAAAGCAGATACCGGACGTTACCGGAAGTTTGCCTTTCGCGTCCATGAGAAATCTGTCGAAGCCGGTCATCTTAAGCCCAAGAACCTTCTTTATGTACGGGCCGAAATAATTCATGCTCATGTCAGCCCCGCTCTTTCCCTTTACGCGGTAGTTGGACCATATCATGAACGGCACCCGGTATTTCCGCTCTTCTTTCTCAAGATCCGTCAGTCCTGAAGGCATCCTGCTTTCAAGGGCCCTGTAGAATTCATCGCTCAGCCTTGGCTGATGGTCGCCGAACATGATGATCACCACCGGATCCTTTGCTTTGGCAAAATACTTCAGCAGGTACCGAAGGGCCTCGTCCGATTTCTTTATGAGATTCAGATACTGCTCCGCTTCCACGTCATAGGCTTCCTTGTCGGTAAGCTCGATCTCTTTGGCAACTTTGCCCGCGTTAAGAGTATACCCGCCATGGTTCTGGATAGTCACGTTGAACATGAAATACGGCGCGTCATTTCTGGTCTTTCTGTATTTTTCGTATTCGCTTATAACTGTCTCGTAATCTGATTTATCAGACACGTAATCCCTTATCCTCGCCGGATCATCCATATCTTCAACAGACAGGAAACTTTTGAATCCCAGCGCCGGATAAGCTTTGCTGCGGTTGTATGAGTCCGCCTGTCCCGGATGGAACGCCACAAGGCCGTTATACCCTTGTTCTTTCAGGGAGGTGGCCAGGGACGGATATTTCTCTTCGCCCATATCGTTGTATATCACTTTGTGCAGGGGCATAAACGCAGAAGTGTTTCCTGTCAGCACTTCATGCTCTGTAACAGATGTCCCGCCTCCGATCACAGACGCGTGGAGAGTCCCTTTGATCACGTTCTTTTTCAGGCTGCTGAAATACGGCATGTATCTGCCGGATGTCTCAAAGGGCGCGATGGCCGCAAGATCCGAAAAAGACTCGTTCATCACGACTATGATATCCGGTGTCTTTCTGGAGACCTTCGCAGACGGCGACCATTTGTCCGATGCGTACCGCCCGGCAATTTTCTTTACCGCGTCCGGAGAATATCCGGCCGGTTTTTTCATATCTGTCTCAGTAGCGCTTACAGTGAAAGCCAGCGCCGCTCCGTATTCCTCATATTTAAGATCGGGCCTGTAGCCTGTGACGCTGTAGCCCCTGTCTTCAGGAAAACCGGAAAACAGGAACAGCCAGGCAAAGATGCCTGTATATATGACGGTCAGGGCGACGAAAAGAAGTCTCTTTTTCATGGCCAGACCTTTGTATGATCTCAGTGATACCGCCATGCTCACCCAGATCACGGTCACCGCGATAGTCCATATGACATCCGGACTGAACACCATCTGATAATTGGCAATCACGTCCATACCGGTGCCGGCAGAAGCAATGTCAGCGGCGATAAGAGGCGAGCCCCGGAAAAGCATCATGATATAGTCAGTTACCCCAAGGGCCATGGCCAGCACTGTCGTCAGGACGATCGCAGCCTTCGTCCGGTTGAACAGGGCGTAGAAAATGAACAGGACCAGAACGATTATGAACATGTTCAGTCCACCGTTGAATGTGGGAAGCTTTTCAGCGATCTCAGGTGTCGTCATACCCGCCGGCCTGTTGGATATCCAGAAGGCGGCGAAAGGCGTGAGAACGAACATTATACGCAAAAATATCCTGTTGATCTTTTCTCTTACTCTTCCCCAGGGAATAAAAACAAAGACCAGCGCAGCGGCCACCGCTGCTATGGGGATAAGCCAGTTCATCTCTGTTTTGCGGCCTTCAATAACAACAAAAACAAGACATGCTGCCAGCATCAGCGTGGACAGCAGCTTGTTTATTCCAAATTCCCGTTTATTGTCTTGCTTAGAGTTATATTCCTTCTTCTCCATTGATATCGCACCTGTCGGCAACAATTATATTAACGGCAGGTCGCAATGTCAAATGAAGCGCCGCCGGAAACCGTCCGTCAGTGTTCGATGGGCGCGGGTAGCCGGCGTTCAAAAGGTGCAGGTAAAAGAAGACCCCTGCGCAATGCGCGCAGAGGTCTTTTTCTGATTACTTAATAACCGGTTAAGGCTATATACCTTCGATCTGTCCCGGAGTCTCCTTGAAGCCTTTGGTCCTTATGCCAAGTATGATGAGACCGATAACTACCCAGCCTCCTAATACAACATAAGTGATCCAGCTGAATCCTGTCAGTACGAATACAAGGATCGCTGCTCCTATGATCGGGCATATGATGTACAAGATCCAGTCTTTTACTGACTTGTACTGTTTGTTCAGACCAACGAAGTGCCATATAACCGCTATATCCAGCAGGATAAACGATGATATCGCGCCGATATTAACAAGTAATACCAGTGTTTCATACGGAATGAACATAACACCCAGCGATACGATCGCGATAGCGAGTGTCGCTGTGTACGGCGCCTGTCTCTTCGGGCTGATCTTTGCCAGGAATCCGGGGAGGTTCCTGTCACGCGCCATACCGAATACGATACGCGCTGCGCCTGCCTGTCCGACAAGTACGTTTACGAAGATCGCGACTATGAATATAGCCTGTACCAGCGAGTATACCCATCCGCTGGCGAACTGGTCGAATACTACGTAGAATCCCATTGCGTCAGGGAATACTGAAGGATCTTTGCCTCCCCACGCAAGTTCATAGATATATGTCTGGAACACGAAGATGAAACCAGCCACTATGATCGCTGCTATGATCGCCTTGCCGACCGTCTTTTCCGGATTCCTTGTCTCTTCTGCAAGAGTTGAGATTCCGTCAAAGCCGAGGAATGACAGACATGCGATACTGCAGGCGGTAGCGATGAACTGAGGTGTAAGAGCGCCCTTTTCATAAAGCGGGTCTATTACAGCCTTTCCGAATCCGCCGCCGCCTCCTACGAACTTGATCGCAAGAGCAATAACGACTACCAGACATATGCACTCGAGAATCAGGCATACCCAGTTGACCCTCGACAGGTCTGTGATACCGAGCAGGTTAACGATCGTTACGAGAGCTATCGTAGCAACTGCCCATACCCACCATGGGGCTCCGACCGCGTCGTTTACATAGATTCCCATTGTCTTATAGAGCAATGCAGGAATGAAGAAGTAGTCAAGCAGGATGATCCATCCGGCTATGAATCCGATGTAAGGATTGATACCCTTTGTAATGTAGGTGTATACAGATCCTGACATAGGATACTTCTTTGAGAAGTGGTAGTAACTCAATCCCGTGAATATCATTGCGATACACGCGATAAGGTAAACCAGAGGCACCTTATTTCCTGAAGCTTTTGCCACTTCACCGAACACCGAGATCGGTGCGATCGGAACCATGAACAAAAGACCGAAAATGAGAACGTCTTTGAATCCCAAAGCGCCCTTTTTCAGGGTTAACGCCTCGCCATTGTTTTCTTGACTCATAGGTCGTCTCCTTTCCTATAATAACAAAAAAAAGATAATTACACGTATACATCGTATACCTGAACAAACAATGGGTCAAGTTTTTTGTTTACAATAACAAAAAATAATTATGGATTTACTTACTGTCGCCCTGTTTTTTCCATCTGTACCACAGGAATGTCAGGACCCCGGCAAAGACGAGTTCATCGATAAGATATTTGCCCGCGTGAAAAACAAATTCGGTATGGCGGACAAAGTGGGCGAACAGCCAGTCAAGACCCGGGAACAACAGGCTCCCGATCAAAGCGAATATGGCAAATTTTACTATAATATTAAATGCACTCATTTTATTCCTACCGTGGTTTACATTTTCTTCTTATCACGGAGATTATAACAAATAAAAAGATTTCAGACAACAACCTTAAGAAAGTTGCCCCGCAGTCTGCCGTCCGGCTGTGAAGCAGGTCTTTCGCGCAACCTCGGGCTCGGCTATCTGACTGTCTGGCGCGCAGCTATAAGGCCGGTCTTCCGGGCGAACCTCCTCAGAGGCTTTCCGATGAACTGCGGCATCACTCTCGGCACCAGCTTGTCTACCCAGTAGGCCAGCGGCATCATCGCGAAAAACAGGAATACTGTCTGGATCAGAGTCCACGGCATGTCTCTCGTCCCGAAGGTATCGGCCATGTAATACCACATAAGCTTCATGAGAGGCACCTGGAAGGCAATGTAAGGAAGAGTCTTCTTCCCTATGAACTCCAGCGGTCTGCAAAGTCTGACCACCGTCCTGTTATCTGTCACGAGCATAAGCAGCAGCGTGATCGCGAATATGGTAAAGAGCGCTGACGCATAGAAAAGTATCAGTGATTTATATTCGTTTACTATTATGCTTACATATCCGTTCTCTTCGCTCAGGCCGTACCCCGCCGCTAAAGCAATGAACGAGATGACCGATGCCCATATCTTATGGGAAACGACCCATGCAGTGATCTTTTTCATGTATTTTGAGAAAAAGTATCCGGACATTACGAATGCTACCGAGAATATGGCGCCCTTGTAGTGGACCGGACCGCCGCTTCCCGAGTCGAAATCAAAGAGCCAGGCCGCAGTCGTAAGCGCTGCAATCGTAAGAACGATTGGCACTGCCCTTTTCCGGCACGCTTCCCTGATGAGGAAAAACAGCACCGTGGCGACGAAAAGGCACGGTATGAACCAGAGGGTATTGGACGCCATCTTGTATCCCGAATCGCCGTTGGAATAAAGTATGCCGAGCAAAAGGTCAGAAAAATCCTGCCTTTTTACTTCGTCAAGGTATTCCAGCCACTCCCGCAAAGGAGCCGCGTAGATGTTCAGTATGAAATACGGCACCATCAGTTCAAAGAATTTTTTGACGATGAATCCCGATGTGCTTTCCGTCCTGTTGAACGCAAATGTGATGCCGGTCAGGAAAAAGTATGCCGGCATATGGAATGAATAGATATATATGTACTGGTCCGGTTCTTCGGTTATGTGCCCGAAGATGACCCAGAACATAAGAAAACCACGCATGATGTCTATCCAGACTATACGCGATCTGTTTTCCGTTATTCTGTTTTCCCCCTCTGTATTAGCCATAACAGAATCAATAATAAAACATCTGCGCAGCCCTGAAAAGGTCTGCGCAGAATTCTTCACGAAAAAGTCACATTTCTATTATTTTGTCTGTTTCAGTTTCCGCCTATTTCACAACAACTTTGATCTTCTTGAATACGCAGTTCTGCGCATAAGCGTAAACGTAGCAGGTGCCCTTCTTCTTTGCCTTGATCACGCCTTTTGCTGTTACTGTAGCAATCTTCTTGTTGGTGGACTCATAGCGCATAGGTATATGGTTTCTTACTATTGCCTTTTTCACAGCTTTGACAGCTTTTGCGCCAAGCTTCAGTGATTTGCCCACTTTCAGATTCTTCGCCTTGGTGATCACTGCTTTCTTCACAGTCACACTCTTGTGATTCGTGACCTTGCCGCCTTTGGTCGCCACATGGCAGACCTTCGACGTGGTGATGACTTTCTTGTTTTTATTCAGG
>JAUMVF010000030.1:2800-3489 GCA_030530305.1 Bacillota bacterium | reverse complement strand
AGGGCTACGACCATGAACTTGTAGTATGTGCCCTTCTTCACCTTCTTGCCCGCTATCTTCTTGAATACTTTCGAGCTTCCGGTGACAGTAGTGATCTTTTTCATCTTGTTCTTGATCCCGCATTTGTTTCCGTAGATCACATATTTCTTCGCTCCGGACACTTTGTTCCAGACGATCTTCACAGAATTCTTCGTCTGCTTTGTGCTTCTGAGCCTGAGTTTCGAGAAAACTGTGCCTGCAGGGTCCTTATCGTTCTTCATGGATGTGATCGCTGCATCGGCAGCCGCAGCTGAAGCTCCGCCTTCGAGAGCCTCCTTCACAGTGAGCTTAGGTATAGCCTGTGTCTTTGTCTTACCGCAGCCTTTGCATGTAAATGTCCTGACGCCTTTAGCCTTGGTAGTCGGCTCCTTTGTCACCTTGCCTGCGTCCCAGTTGTGAACAGCTGTGACTGTAGTTGCGATCAGGATCTCACCCAATGGGGCAACGGCATCCTGACTAATTTTTGCTGCTTTGCCGTTGATCGTTACCTCAGGCATGTCTTCGAGGATATAATACCCCCATTTTGGTATAACGGACATCCCTGCGTAATAAGTAGTTCCACCCACTATTTTTCCGTTGAAATAGGAATCCGGATCATAGAGCTTGTTGGGTTCATATGACTTGAGCCATCTTGTGTAATTCGCCTGATG
>JAUMVF010000030.1:0-2781 GCA_030530305.1 Bacillota bacterium | reverse complement strand
CTCGAACTGGTTGTCCTTCTCTTCACTCACAACCGGTATATTTGTCTGGATTATACTGCTGGTCTTTACTTCTGTTCCGCAAACAGGCTCCTTGACTGTGAATGATCCCTTAGTCGCTTTCTTTGACCACAGAAGGATCAATGTCATTCCCTCTTCTATATCACTTTTTTCCAGCGCTTCAGCATATTCTTCAAATTCATCATAGTCCGCATATTCCTGTATGGGCTTTCCTCCAAAGCCGTAGTTTACCCATTCCTCATCATTATCGACCCCGTCTGTATCCTCAAGAGCATCGTTGATTATGTCTGCCAGATCCTCTGTAACATCATGAGTAAAACCGGCCAGCGGGTACTGTATCGTAAGGATCGCGCCTTCAGCCTTCGCTGCATACGATCCTTCGTCATTTATATATTCGGCTACGTACGCCGCAAGTTCTTCATGCCCCTCACAGAAGTCGATTACTACAGGAACCTTATCACTGTTTTCCTGGAATGTGACAGTAATATTTACATTGCCTGCAAGAGTGAACTTTGACACTTTACCTTCCTGCGTCAGATCCGCCGGTTCGTTATCAAACTCTGTACCTCTGTGAAGATAGCCTTCTTCTCTTTCCGCGCTGAACTCAAGGGTCGACCCGTCCGGGTAAAACATTGGTAAAACATCCTCGGTCATCTGATTTCCGCCTCTTTCATCCCCGTTAATGAATAAAGAAAGGTACCCGTATCCGCTGTCTGTAGTCTCAGGCATGACGGTTCCATCCTCATCCTTTGTCACGATGTTCAGGTTTATGCTGCTGAACTGCATAGGCTTCGTCCACACCTCGTCAGAGTCCTCATATGTACTGCCTTCTTTTGCTTTGGCTTGTACAGAGAAGGAATAAAGACCTGATCCATGCGCTTTGAAAAAGTCCTTGAAATTACTATATCCGCTTCTATGAAAGGCAGAAGTCGTATCCTCTTCACCGTCTTTTTCCCATTTCGCGTAGACCGCATAACCGGAGAGCTCTTCTATGTATTCTTCACTTATCGTATCCCAACTGGCAGTCGTCGGCATATTCTGCTTCATGTACCACTGAAGATTCGTCGGGGCTGGAAGCTTATTATCATCTGCTCCAATCACGATCTCTTTTTCGATGTTCTGCGCTTCAGGAGCAGCATAGACTATATCCGCCGGGCAGCCTTCAAAAGCACTCGCAGATTCATAAAGAACACCTGCAGGCTCGTATATAAACACTTTTTCAAGATTTTCGCAGTTGGCAAAGGCCTGACCCGTTATCGCTTCGTAACCTCCGGGATTATGACTTGGGTCACATTACTGCCGATAACGCTTTCATCATCATTGCCTATACATGTAACAGGAAGATGCTTTCCGTTATACAGTATCGATGTCGGAAATACCACAGTCGTATCCGGGCCCGTATACTTCGTCACGAAAAGTGAACTCGGTTCCCCGTCATCATAATAAAGCGTGAATTCAAATCCGTCTCCTGACAACTGTTCATGTGTTGTCTCCGCATGGGCGTATTCCGATGTGAATCCAAGCATAGCGACCGCCACCATAAACGCCAGTATCACAGCGCCTATCCTGCTGATCGTCCTCGTCTTAACCATTAGATCTTCTCCTTTCGCTTAATTGTGTCAGAAAACAAGTCTGACGCTTGCTATATATTCTGTATCCTGCGGGGCTATGAACCCCGGGTCGTTAACTTCTATCATATATGCCATTTCTTTCTCATCCAGCCCCATGGTGAAATGACACAGCGCTATTCCAACGTCGATCTTCTGAAGATCTCCCGCGTCATCATTGACATATCCTTTGTCTTTCTTTTCATAGAAATGAAAAGCCCCGTCATCCGCGACGATCCTCCATGGCTGTTTGTTCACCGCCGAAGGCGCCCATCTGACCATTTCGAACAGATCCGCGAATTCGCCCATAGCCTCCTGACTCATAGGCCTGTTGAAGGACTTGTCGAAAAAGAGTTCGCCGGCAGGTTTCCTGATGTCTGCTTTGACGCCTTTTCTCATGAGTTTTTCTCTCATGGACATTTTCTCTGCCTCATATCCGAGAGGCGTGATGCACGGCATCATTTCATCCTCTTTGATCCCTGCTGCTTTTTCAAAGGCGGACCTCTTCATGGTCCCGGCGATCCACACCGAGCCGACCCCGATGGACCATGCGTACAGGATCAGTTTTTCGAATTCATATCCAAAAGCCACCTCAGCATAAGGGACTCTTTTCACTTTCCCTGCAAGAAAGGTTCTGTCTCCCACCAGTACCTGGCTCCCAAGGCCGTCCTTGCCGCCTTCCAGAAATGCATATCCTACAGGAATATCGAAAAGCGGTTCTATGGTCTTCGCGTATTCCTCAATATCTTTCCTGTCTTCTTCTGTGAGCGGCCGGCCGTCAAAAGACCTTACGCTTCTTCTTTCTTTTATCAGATCCAAAAGACTCATTGCTTTCTTCTTCCTTTCAAGACCACATATAAGAGATACTCTTCAATACCACATAAAGAATATCCTACCGTGATTATATCATAAATTCACCCGGTCTATGCATCACTATCTCATATCTGTTTTGCAGAACCCCTGCAATTACACTGTTAATTTTTATATTTCAGATTAACAGTGTAATTCCAATGGTTCCAGACGTTGTTTGAGCATAATTTTTGCGCCACTATGCAAAAAACGAAAAACCGTCTCCCGGAGCCCTTGCAAATGCACTGTTAATTTTTATATTTGAAATTAACAGTGTAATTGCAGCGTTTGCTTCGTCCGGGTGACG
>JAUMVF010000141.1:1008-2922 GCA_030530305.1 Bacillota bacterium | reverse complement strand
CTGGTAGCTATATTATCTTATTTAGATAAGAAGAAAACCTTAGACCTTTCCCTTTTTGAAATAGAAGGTATGTTTCTTGTATGTACAGGTTCCATGGTGATGGACAGAGTCAATAAGATAGCATATGCATGCGAGTCACCGAGAACGAACAAGACTGTGCTGGATGATTTCTGTAAACAGCTGGGCTATACGCCGGTTTTGTTCAAAGCCGCTGACGCTGACGGAATGGAAATATATCACACAAATGTAATGATGCACGTTGGATCCGAGGTAGCGGTGGTATGTATGGACTCAATTCAGGATGACGCGCAGAGAGCAGAGGTCAGGGAGTCGCTTGAGAGCACTGGAAAGACAATTGTAGAAATCACATTTGACCAGATGAATCATTTCGCAGGAAACATGCTGGAGCTGCATAATAAGGATGGGGAACCGTGTCTGATCATGTCCCTTACCGCATATGAAAGCTTAACGCAGGAACAGATAGGTTTTCTTGAATCAAAGATGACCCTTATCACACCTGATCTGGATTGCATAGAGCAGAATGGCGGCGGTTCAGCAAGATGTATGATCGCTGAAATATTCTAAGGGAATAATTACAGGAGCATATCCAAATGAATATGATAGAAACAGAGAGGCTGACCGCGAAGCCTTTTTCAGCGGATGATCAGGATATGATATATCAGATATATTCTGATGAAGAGATACTTGAATATACGCCTTACGATTCGATGGATCATGAAGAATCGAAAGCATATCTGGCGAAGATAATCAGGGATTGGGAGCAAACCCCTTTGACCGATCTTGAATTTCTGATGACATTGAAGGAAAGCGACCGGAAAACGGGACGCTGCGGCATCCATATCGATGCCGAAACCGACAGCGCCATGATAGGAGTATTCCTGCTGAAAGAAGCGTGGAACATGGGATACGCCACGGAGATCATGACGGCCATGAAGAAATACTGTTTTGATGTGCTTGGAGTACACAGAGTCTACGGACTCTGCAACCCTGAAAACACAGGTTCCAGACGCATTATGGAGAAAATCGGAATGCGCCGGGAAGCCCATTTCAGAAAGAAATGCAGATACGTTAAGAACGGCGTCGTTTCGTGGCACGATGAACTGGTATACGCGGCCCTGAAAGAGGAGGAGTAGATTCAGGACCTTTGTGATGATATAATCAAGGTGATTTGAGGGGAGGTGGCGTTATGATAAAGAGAATAACGGTATTCTTGGTAAGCGCGGTGATGGCGCTTGCGATGATCCCGGGCATTTCATTTGCCGCGGATGTCGACGGATATGGTAACATGCCGAATAAGCAGGGCAGCAGGGATGCCGAACAGGTTAGAGTTGATTACAACAAGTATGCTGATTCTCTGAACAGCAGCAAGTTTGGTTATTTTGAGAGAATACATCTTGAACCGGGAGTATATGAGTTCAAGATGTGGACAGGCAGCCTCGACAGCGGTAAGACAGCAAGTGCTTATGGCGGGCTGTTCACGGATGACCGTACCTTTGATGAACCGCTGAACGGAGAAGGCCGTTATGCGTTTGACAAGTCGGAATCTAAAACATATGGTTCGGTAATTTACAAGGTCACCAGCGCGGGGAAGTATTATCTTGGCGTGTACTCTAAATATTCAGTTGAGGCAGATAATGTACGGGTATGGTTCTCCCTGAACAGGCTCTATAAAATCGCTATCAATGAGTTCATAGAAAGTTCGAAGGACTATGGTATTTTCTGCGCGCCGGATTCGGAAAAAGTACGCCGGTATAAAATTAAACCCAAATACACCGGGGAACTCTGGTTTAAAATGAGCCGGCAGGGCGAGATAAGGATCTACAATGCAGATGGGACCAAACTTTTATCCAAGCAGGAGAGCGGCAAAGACAAATATAAGTATTTTGGTGTTTT
>JAUMVF010000141.1:0-998 GCA_030530305.1 Bacillota bacterium | reverse complement strand
GGCTCAGAAGCAACGTCATCATGAAGACTCAGCTTGCCGGAAAGACCAAGAAAAAGGCCCGTGAACTTACTAAGGGAAAATATTCCTTAGCGCTCAGACATGCAGGCCTTGAAGACGCCAGATGGTTTAAATTCAGTACTACAAAGAAGAGCAGGCTCAAGATTTCATATAACGGACATGTCAGTGACAGGATAGTGCTCAAGATACTGAAAAGCGACGGCAAAAGCCTGATAAAGTACGGTGTCCGCAATATTACGGTAAAGAACCCTGAAGGCAGTTTCACAACGGCCACGCTTAAGAAGGGAACGTATTACGTCAAAGTGATACGCGGTACCAGATATACTTCCGGCTGGTGCAAGGTCAGATGGAATTACAAGTAGTGTCAAGAAATGTTTTTACAGCAGAAGGTCTTCCAATCAAAACGGAAGACTTTCTTTTTATGGAAAGAGGAGCGCCTTTTATATCGGAGATGAGGCATCCTGTTTCGCTCGCGATGAGGCTTCCTGCGGCATAGTCCCAGGGGGAAAGCGAAAGCTCCGCGAACAGCGTGAATCTGCCGCAGGCTGTCCAGCAGCAGTCAAGAGCGGCTGAACCTGTGCGCCTGACATCTGCCGCCATCTCATAAAGCTGATGGGCAAGGCTGAAAGTGAGGGCGTTATTCGACTCATCATAGGGTGAAGTGCCGAACACAGCGATACCGGTATCAAGTTCGTCATCAAAGACCGGCAGTTTTTCCCCGTTGAGGAAGCAGCCCGTGCCTTTGCCGGCGCTGAAAAGTTCATCTCTGAAAGGATCGTATATCACGCCAAGGCAGACCTGCCCATCCACAGCCATGGCGACAGAAGTGCAGCTGTGTCTGTGACCGTGCACGAAATTGGAGGTGCCGTCGACGGGATCGATTATAAAGCAGACACCATCGTCTATTTCTTCAGGACCGGTTATAAGATATTCCGGGTCAAATGAAGTGTCTTCTTCGCAGAAGAACCTGCATCCCGGCA
>JAUMVF010000140.1 GCA_030530305.1 Bacillota bacterium | reverse complement strand
CGTTGAAATAGTCGTCGAAGAATATCAGAAGTCCGATACCCCATGTGATGAGCTGGGCTCCTGTCTTTGTTTTTACTCTTTTCTGGAGCATGTCACCGAATGCTTTGGATCCGCCGGTCTTGATAAAGAGTCCTATAAGTCCGCCAAGCAATGTGATTAGTATCAATACCTGCATGTTCTCCGGATTGACAAAAGCTCCTGATTCGTATGCGTTTCCGCTGTACATGTCATCAGGATCTACAAGTCCACCTTCTTCTCCATAAGGGTCGTTGATGAAATGGAAAAGTTTAAGAAGTGCGTAAAGCGGATTCCAGCCTGTGAGCATGAGACATCCGAGGTATACTCCGATAAACAGAGAGAGTATTACTTCTTTAGTCCATACGGCCAGAATAATGGTGAGTAGTGGTGGCACAAGCGACCAAAAAGTACCTTCCATAAAATAACCTCCTTTTTAATGTGTCAGTTAAAAAAATTAGTAGTAAAAACAACCGTTTTCATTCTTTTATGGAACGAAAAATTGTGTTTTATGTGCGGTAAAAAAGCACTTAAAACACGACACACATTAAAAGTAGCAGAAAAAAACATACAATTATATTGTAAGAAGGTGGAAAACCCATAGCACAATGGTAGTAAATTGTTCAAAGCAGAGGGATTGGACGAAATAATACCTTCGTAATGGTGTTGATAAATGCGCCCCGGGAATGTATAATGGCAAAGGCCGGCAAAACCGGCCGGAAACCTGTGAAACAGTTTTGCAAAAAGGGAATAGGAAGGCATAAATGACGGGACTTTATCTGACGGCGATTTTCCTGGGAGCAGCAACGCTGGCGATCTTAGTTACACTTTATCTGAACAGGGAGGACCCTTTCACAAGATCACTTGCGATCGGTATGGTTTTCTGCCTTATAGCGATAACGACTGCTACATTTTATTTTAAGGACTATGTTCCAGGGGCGGAGAGCAGCGGCGAAATGATGATCGTGACGATGCTGATCGATATCTTATCGTATATCGTTGTTTTATTCTGGATACATACCACAAATATTCTGAACGGCGAAAAGACCCCGGTACCTGCTAAGGCGGTACTTATTGTACTTGCGGCAATGGGAATCTCATATGAAACTGCGTTTTTCTTTGGAGCTCATAAGGCTGCATTTGCGGCGGCGCTGCTGTTTGGCGCTGCAACGGCAGTATGCGGCGTGTATTTTATAATATGCGGAGCAAGGAAGAGCAGCGGGAAGAACGTCAAGCGGGCTCTCATTATATCCGGCGCGGGTCTTGCGGTGTACGGGATACAGCTTATCGATATAGAGCGGGCGGCATACTCAAAGGCCGTGAACGGAACACTGGAGGCGTGGTCACACGGCTGCATTCCTGTCTTGATCATAGTTTTTGAAGTGATAGCGCTGGCGTACTTCTTCTACGCGGATCCCGCAGGAATAAGAAAGGGGAGCGAAGATGCGGCCGCAGAGGTAAGCCTCAAGGATAAGTATGAACTGACCGGCAGGGAAGAAGAAATAGCGCTGCTGATACTTCAGGGGCTCAGCAACCCGCAGATAGCTGAGGAAACCTTCATTTCAGAAAACACCGTCAAGAAACATCTGACCAGTATATATAAGAAGACCGGGACAAAAGGCAGATATGATCTGATAGCCAAACTGCAGGGAAAAGAGTGACCCTCTCTCATGCAGGGCTTTGCGCGGCGTAATATATCATGGTAAAATCAAAGGCGGATGAAATCATTCGCTTTTTTGATTACTTTAACAGGGAGGCAGGATATGAAAAAAAAGATATTTGCGATGATAGCGGTTATGGCACTGGCATTTGTAATGTGCTCATGCGGTTCAGATAATGGAGGAGATGCGTGTGTACAGGTTCATCAGCCCACTGACGGGGAACAGAAAATAGTAAGTCTGCTTACTTCAGCCCAGGCAGACGTGGCGCTGGTAGATTATACAGCTATAGAAGAAGCTAACTGCGCGACCATCGGATATGATCTGTACGAAAAGGGAAAGCTTACCAAAAAAAATCAGGAATGTCTTACCGGCGGCATCGGACCGGATTCCAAATCAGGGATGATAGGGCTTTCACTGGGCAGGGAGGAAGGATTCGCTGCTATTTACACAGATGATGAATCCACGTGCTCGGCAGGCGCGGACACGCCGTGGAAAAACGATAAAAACTATGAAGGAGAAATAACATCCCAGCTATCGGAGCCTGTAGCGATAGAACTGGATAAGAAGATATATTTCTTCGGTCACCTTGAAAACAGGAACAGTGAAGAAATGGAAGCTGTAACTCCGGACGAGATAATGAAAGACAAGTCTTCATTGAAGGGTATAGATAAAGCGTACGTATACTACGTAAAATTCAAACACAGCAAAGAGTATGAGCAATAATCGGCTGTGTTTGAAGCAGGAGGAACAATGAACAACGAACAGTACAGGGAAAAAATACTCACCATAGTCGGGATGAGCAAGGCCCAGCCGGGAAGGACCCTGGCCCAGCTTGATCTTAAGCTGGATTCATGTGAGGTGATAAACTGCGGAGCGGACGGCAAAGATGTGAAGTATCACGCTGAGTTCATATATGAACCCAAGGAAGAGCATCTCAACCCTTATGGCGGAGTCCACGGCGGCTTTATCGGCATCGTTTTCGATACGGCGCTGGGTATGGCCTCGGCGTCGGTAGTCGAAAAACACATAGCTACAACGGATATGTCGGTAAGCTATCTCAGGGCTCTCTGGGGAAATAAGTTCCGTGTCACATGCGACTACGACCATATAGGAGCCCACATGATCCACGGTATCGGCAAGATGATCGATGAAAAGACCGGCAGGGTCTGCGCCACCTGTATCATAAGCTACGCCATTCTGGATATAGACGAACCCGGGCTGCAGGTGTAGCGCAAAAGAAGAGAACAG
>JAUMVF010000139.1 GCA_030530305.1 Bacillota bacterium | reverse complement strand
AGGAGTCGATCAATTACGGGGAGGTCAAATCAGTGGCCATGCAGTTCCCCGAATTCAAGGACGAATCCCAGAATGACATCGTAAAAGACGTACTCAGAAGCACACAGGATTCTTTCTCAACGAAATACAACGCCAAAGCGGACAAGGGAGTGGGCCAGTTCGCGCTGCTTATGGACTACGAAAGCTATAAGACAGACCGAAAGGTCAACAGTCTTGCTATTTATTCCAGTGAGAGGGAAGAAATCGACGGTGAGATGCAGACTGTGGACGACAGCATCCACACGTTCAATTTCATAGCGAAGAACGGCATGGAACTCAGCGCCGCCCATATATTTAAGAACAACTATAAAGACGGCGTTTCCAAATACATGAAAGAATATCTCAACGATGAATACGGGGAAGAACTCCTGGGCGGCTATGAAAAGTATATCAGTGCCAGCGCAGATAATTTCAACGATTACATCATGACAGACGACGGGATATCATTCTATTTCGACTCGGGCACAGTGCTCCCGCTTGAGAAGGGAATAATCAAGGTCGACATGTCAGATAAAGATCTGAAGGGCATTAAGAGAGACAAGATCAATCTGAGAGCCATGGATCCGAGCAAGCCTATGGTAGCCCTTACGTTTGACGACGGCCCGAGACCGGGACCGAGCGACAGGATACTGGACGTGATGGAAAAGTACGGTGTAGTCGCTACGTTCTTTGAAGTGGGCAGGAGCGTTGACGAAATAGACGGCGCGGATAAGATACTCAAGAGAGAAGTTGAGCTGGGATGCGAAGTCGGATCCCACTCATACACCCACGCTAAACTGACAGACCTTTCCAAAGCAGGAATAAGAAGGGAAGTCGACAAGACTACTAAAGCCATCAAAGATGCCTGCGGACAGGGACCCACGGTATTCAGACCTCCTTACGGAAGCGCCAACGACAGGATATGCAGGATCGTGGGACTGCCGTGTATATTCTGGTCAGTTGATACCCTCGACTGGAGTTCCAGAAACGCCAAGTCTGTAGTAAAAGTCATCAAGAAGGAAAAGAATCTTGACGGAAAAGTTATTCTGATGCATTCGATCTATAACTCGAGCGCAAAAGCAACAGAAAAGATAGTTCCATGGCTGATCAAGAAGGGATATCAGCTGGTTACAGTATCAGAACTGATCAAATACAAATATAACGAAGAACCGAAGAAAGGTAAGTTCTACGACTATAACTTCTTCTATCTGGATGAGTGATATGAAGACATATGATGAAACACTTGAGACACTGAGAGCAAAGATACCGGAGGAGCAGTACATCGGAGTGATGTATCAGCCTTATTGTGAACTCAGCCCGGGTTTTCTCGGGTTCATACAGCAGTATGAGATCATATCTGAGATGCTCCCGAAGGACTGGAAAGTCATAGATCTGGGCTGCGGAGCCGCGGCCCAGTGTTTCTTTTTTACAGAACACGCGGGCTATACCGGCGTTGATGTGCTTTATGACCGGGAAGCTGACCCGGAAGATATCATGGCCGGCAGATACGACAGCACACTCAGGTTTGAAAGCGGTAATACCGTCCACTATGAGGCGGATATAATTAGTTTCATAAATGAACACAAAAGTGCTTTTGATGACGGAAAGACCCTTGCCATGTGTGTGCATGTCCCCGACGAAGAGGCTGTACGGACCGCGGAAGAGAAACTGGATAGTATACTTGTATATGATCCTGAAAAGCCGGTGTTTTTTAAAACCGGTCTTGATGAAGAGATAAGGCAGGGTATAACAGAGAGGCTGGAGAAGCTCCGTAAAACAATGGTATTAGTTGCTGAACAAAGTCTGTAACACAGACAGCGCAAAGATTTGAGGCGCGGAAACAGTATTTATTTCCGTGCTTTTTTATGTTACAATATAATGGAATATTGTTTAATAAGTACAATGGAGGTGTCATATTTTGAGTGACAAAGACACAAACAGAATAGACAGACCTTCTCAGGAAGAAATCAGAATGTCCACTATGAGCCGGACCGATAAGAAGAAAGCCGGCCGCGGTGCGTCTGATAAGAAGGCTGGTTCAGGCTCCGGAGCAGGAAGACGGGCTAAGAAGGAAAAGTCAGGCTTCGGTAAAACAATGGAAAAAATGAAACAGCGCAGAAAGGAAAACGCGGCCAGACGGGCTGCGGAAAAACGCGCGCAGGAAATAGATAAAGCAGCAGCTGCCGCAGAAGAGAACGTAGCTGAAATGCACGGTCCAAAAAACGCGAAGAAAAAAACCGGAAAGAAAAAGTCTGGAAAGAAGAAGGGCTGGAACAACTGGTCAAGGAAGAAGAAGATACTTGTTTCAGTACTTGGCATCTTTGCGGCGATATTTGTCGTATGCTGTATTTACGCGGCGGTAGTTATCGCGCAGGCTCCAAGGATCAATCCGGATAATATATACGCCCATGTTGCGCAGCAGTCCACCCTATATGACAAGAACAATAAAGTCATAGATAATGTTTTCGTGTCCAGTGGAAACAGGAAGAACGCGGAATACAAGGATCTTCCCCAGAATCTTGTAGACGCCATAGTTTCCATTGAGGACAGGAAATTCTGGACACATAACGGATTCAACTTCTGGAGGATGCTCGGCGCAATCAAGGACAGCGTATTCGGCGGCGGCAGAGTCATAGGTACAAGTACGATCTCACAGCAGCTTGCCCGTAACGTATATCTGTCTGAATCCAAGAGCGCCCGTACGATAAAGAGAAAAGTCACAGAGGCGTATTATACAGTTCGTATCGAGCACAATCTCTCCAAGGAAAAGATAATGGAGGCATACATGAACACCATTTATCTGGGATACGGATGTTATGGTGTGAAGACTGCTGCCCAGACATACTTCTCAAAGAATCTGAAAGACCTGGATCTGATAGAATGCGCGGCACTGGCAGCCCTTCCGCAGATGCCGGACGGCTATGCCCTCGTAAAGGCCAAGGACGTGGGTAC
>JAUMVF010000138.1 GCA_030530305.1 Bacillota bacterium | reverse complement strand
CCGTACTTCTGATAGTATTCATACGGAAGAGCGTAGATATATGATTCAGGAGGCATCGTCTGATGGAACGCTGTATCGAATACCGCTACCATCGGTGTGTCCGGCATCAGTTCCTTACATGCTGCTATACCCAGAAGGTTTGGTGGATTGTGAAGCGGCGCAAGATCGATACAGTCTTCAAGGACTTCGATTACATCGTCGTCTATGAGTACTGACTCTGCGTATTTTTCACCTGCATGTACCACTCTGTGTCCTACTGCTCCGATCTCGTCCATGGACTTGACAACCCCGTGTACGTCGTCGCTTATAGCATCCAGAACCAGCGCGATGGCTGCCTTGTGGTCTTCCATTGGTGTCCTGAGTACGAACTTATCGTCGTTCCCGATCTTCTCGTGCGTGATCACGGATCCTTCCATTCCGATTCTCTCTACCAGGCCTTTTGCCTGAAGACTTTCGTTAGTCATATCAAGCACCTGATACTTGAGTGATGAACTTCCGCAGTTGATTACTAATACTTTCATTCTGATAATCCTCCGTCATTATTATTCTTTGTCAAAACAGACTGCATTTCATTATATTATCGCAAGGCGGGTTTTTCAAGTGGAAAAGCCCACATTGCGCCTATAATAACCACATTGCATACGCCGCTCTCTCTTCACTTGCATACCGCGGCGGTCTTCAGCATGTCGCATCCTTCGTAAATATCCCTGCCGGCAGCAAGGTTGTATATATCTGACGCCAGCACATCGAAGGAAAGAGTTTCCCATATTGCGTCGTCCGGCGTTACCTCTTTGTTTATATTAGTTATGACAGGCACGTCCGGCTCCCTGTCCTTTATCTGTCTCAGGGCTTCGGCTCCTCTGCCGCTGAAAGCCAGTACTCTGGCATAGGGGTGATTTCTTACCCTGCTGAATTTTTCCTTCGTGAGCCCCATAAGAGTATGTATGAGCATGCGTCTGATGCGGGAGTAGGCATATCTCTTTGACGCCAGCTCACCTACAAGGCTTTTGAAATCGCGGGCGTATCTGAAGCGGCTCTTCATTTTGTTCTCAAGGCCTTCGCTGACAGCAAGTATCTCTCCCAGCTCTTCAGCAGTCCCGGTCATCAGAGCCTGCATGATCATCGGATATATGTCTTCCGGGAAAACCGCGTCTTTTTCTCCCCTTCTCTCCATTTCTTCACGGATGGCAAGGGCGCTGGGCATAGGGGTATCCTCCAGAGTGTCGGTATGTCCTGCTCCTTCCCGTCTGACCGTCACAGGGGTGATGCCGCTTTCCCTCAGTTTTATCTGCTTAAGGTATTCTACCGCAAGAATGTTGTTGGAGCCTGTGAATACATCTGATGCTCCCTCTCCCATTATGCTCTCTGCAGCAGTGCTCCGCGCTTTGGCGAAAGAAAGCCCGTCCTGCAGTCCCTTCTTAAGCTGCTGTCTGTATTCGTCAGTTTCTTCAGCAAAAAAGCCCGCGACAGCTGTAAGTTTTTCAATATCCCCCGATTCACTGCCGAAAGACATGAAAGACGCACCTATTCCGTCAAGTATCCTGACGGCGCCTTCCGCAAAAAACTCCGCGCTGTTGCACGCATAGATAAAGGGCAGCTCAAGTACCAGATCCACGCCGTTTCTGACTGCTGTCTCCGCTCTGATCCATTTGTCAAACACCGCAGGCTCCCCTCTCTGGGTAAAATTCCCGCTCATGACTGCAGCGCTCACATCGGCTCCCGTGATCTCCATGGATCTTTCCAGGTGGTACCTGTGGCCCTCATGGAAGGGGTTGTATTCAGCTGCTATACCAAGTATCTTCATTTCTTCCTCTGCGTCAGTGAAAAAAAGTCCGCAGCAAACGCTGCGGACGCATGTTCCGGTTCAATGATTATTCTTCGTCTTCTTCAGGAGCCTCATCCGGCGCATCATTTTCCTCTGAATCATATGATCCCGAGTAAACGCTTTCCGCAACGCCGTCCGCGTCCTGCTGTGTCCTGTAAGCCATGTCGTTGATCTCTGACCTGTTGGCAGCCAGTGTCTCATCTATCTGGCTGAATGTCTTCTCCATGGTGCCTACCATATCGTTGAAGAACATTCCGTTCAGCTGTTCCATCTTGTCCTGGAATCCCGAGAGGATGCCGTCAACATACTCGTATGTTCCGAGCTTGAGCTGTTTTGCCGCAGACTCTGTTACTTTCATAAGCTCATCTGCGCGAAGCTTGGCCTTTACTGTAATGTCATGGTTCTCAACGAGTCTTTCAGCCTGCGCCTGGGCGTCGGCTATGACTGTCTCATATTCTTTCTTCGCTTCAGTGAGGATCCTTTCTCTTTCATTCTTTATCCACTGCGCCTGCTGTATCTCGTCAGGAAGTTCAACTCTGATCTCACGAACCAGTTCAAGCAGTTCCTGGGAATCCACCATGATTTTTCCTGTAAGCGGGAAGCCGGAAGCAGTATCCACGATTTCTTCGATTTCTTCCAATAATTCTAATACTTTCATTTGATCCTCCTAGCCTTTCAGCTTTTTATCCATACATTCAAGTATTTTATCCGGGACAAGACCTTCCACACTTCCGCCCAGCGACCTGACTTCTTTCATCATGCTTGAACTTATGAAAGAATACTCAGGCTGGGTCATCAGAAAAATAGTCTCCACCTTGTCCCTGAAAAGTCTGGCATTCATGTGCGCCATCTGGAGTTCGTATTCAAAATCCGTAGTGGCCCGAAGACCTCTTACCACGATGTCAAACCCTTCGGAATTGACGTAATCCGCAAGCAGTCCTGTGAAGTGATCCACCTTTACATTAGGTATATCGCCAACCACGTCCCTGATCATCTCTTCTCTTTCCTCAACGGTGAAAAGAGGCTTTTTCGCAGGATTCGCTATCACACCTACCACAAGCTCATCGAACATCTTCGCCGCTCTCTGGATCATGTCGAGATGACCGTAAGTAAGCGGATCGAATGACCCTGTGTAAAGCGCTTTTTTGCCCATGACT
>JAUMVF010000137.1 GCA_030530305.1 Bacillota bacterium | reverse complement strand
CACGAACATATTGAAGATACACAGGATGGAGTCTTGATATGGATGCATATACGAAGGTAAAACTGGCAAGAAGCAGCGACAGACCTACTGGCGCTGACTACATAAAGAACATATTCAGGAATTTCATGGAGCTTCACGGCGACAGACGTTTTGCCGACGACGCTGCCATAGTCGGCGGCATCGGCATGCTTCATGACATGCCTGTTACTGTCATAGCCATAGAAAAGGGGCACAGCGCAAAAGAACGCATGAAGAGATCCTTCGGCGCGCCCAATCCGGAAGGATACAGGAAGGCCTTAAGACTTATGAAACAGGCGGAGAAGTTCAAGAGACCCGTGATCTGTTTCGTGGACACTTCAGGGGCTTTCTGCGGGGTAGGAGCTGAAGAAAGAGGCCAGGGCCAGGCGATAGCTGAGAATCTTATGGAAATGATGACTCTGGATACCCCGGTGATATCCATACTGATCGGAGAAGGCGGAAGCGGCGGAGCTTTGGCGCTTTCTGTGGCGGACAGAGTGTGGATGCTGGAGAATTCAGTTTATTCGGTAATTTCGCCTGAAGGCTGCGCCAGCATTCTCTGGAAAGACGCAAAACGCGCTGATGAAGCCGCTGAAACACTGAGACTTACGGCTCAGGATTCACTTGCCAACGGTGTTATCGAAGATATCATATCCGAGGAAAACATAGGCAGTGAAGAATACTACGGAATGATAAAAGAAAAACTTTACAGTGAGATGAAAAACCTGAAGGAAGAATCAGACCTGACAGGGAAACGATATGCAAGATTCCGCGCCTTCGGAAGTTCGAAGCAGGAGGAAAAATGAGCATTTATAAACGATTCTGCAAAGAAGAATTCGATGAGAACGGCAGGCTGAAAAAGCTGACTCTTGATTATCCGGACAATTTCAACTTTGCCTATGACGTGGTGGACGCCATAGCGGAGGAAGAGCCAGACAAGAGAGCCATCGTATGGTGCAACCGTGCCGGAGACGAAAAGATAATAACTTTTGGCGAGCTGAGCAGGCTGACCAATAAGGCGGCTAACGCCATGAAGGACGCAGGCATAGGAAGAGGCGACAGGGTCATGATATCCCTGAAACGTCACTGGGAGTACTGGATAGTCACAGTTGCCATGCATAAACTTGGCGCGGTAATGACTCCGGTGACCCACATGCTCACTGCCGACGACATCGTTTACAGGCTTGAGTCGACCAAGTTCAAGGCGATCATCTGCACACCTGAAAATGATGTGGCAGGCAGGATGAAAGAGGCCGTGGCAAGGACGGGACAGGACCCGATCCTATGGTCCGTCCAGGAGGATATAGAAGGGTTCGTCAATTTTTCTGTACTCATGGAAGAGGCTTCCGATGAATTGGAACGCGTAGAGACGCTTGCGGCAGATCCTATCGCTCTGTATTTTACATCGGGCACCACAGGCTATCCCAAGGGAGTCATCCACAACAACGCTTACCCGCTCGCTCATATAGTGACGGCGAAATACTGGCATCAGGCTGAAGACGGAGGTCTTCACTTCACAGTAGCTGAAACAGGCTGGGCAAAGACATCCTGGGGCAAGATCTACGGGCAGTGGCTTGTCGGAAGCGCTGTAATGGTATTTGATTTCGATAATTTCGACCCGAAGCAGCTTGTGAACGTGATAAACAAATACAAGGTCACCACGTTCTGCGCGCCGCCTACGGTCTACAGATATCTGGTGAGGAAGGGCATGCCTAAGATGCCTTCTGTTAAGCACGCCTGCACTGCCGGCGAAGTGCTCCATCCTGAAGTTTTCAGAAAGTTCACCGAAGCCACAGGGCTGAAACTCCACGAAGGCTACGGTCAGACTGAGACCACGCTCGTTACAGCTAACTTCAAAGGCGTAGAACCGATACCCGGTTCCATGGGAGTGGCGTCTCCTCTTTATGACGTCAGACTCATGAAGAAAGACGGCACAATGGCTGAGACCGGAGATGTGGGCGAGATAGTCATTTTCCCCAAGAAGGAGAAAGAGGCAGACGGAGTTTTCACAGGCTATCTGGATAACGATGAACTTTACAGCAGCGTCTGGGAAAACGGTGTTTATCATACAGGCGACGCGGCCTGGAAGGATGAGAACGGGTACTTCTGGTTCTACGGCAGGTTTGATGATATAATCAAGACCGGCGGTTTCAGAGTAGGCCCTTATGAAGTGGAAAACGTGCTCATAAAGCACCCCGCTGTGGTCGAATGCGCAGTCATAGGAGTTCCAGATCCTCTCAGAGGACAGTCCATAAAGGCTGTTGTTGTTCTGGGTAAAGGTTACGAAAAAAGCAAAGAACTGGAAAAAGAGATCAAGGATTTCACCAATTCCAAGCTGGCCGAATATAAGTGGATCAGGACCATGGAGATACTGGACGAGATGCCTAAGACCATAAGCGGCAAAATCAGAAAAGTAGATTTAAAGGAAGAAGAATAATGGAAACGAGTGCAAGAACTGTTGAAAAGGGCCACAGGACCAACAACAGAGAAGCTCTGATCAATGCCGGAGTCGCCGAGATAAACAGAAAAGGGCTGAACGGGTTTTCGATGCGCCACGCAGCAGAGGTGTGCGGCGTATCATGCGCTGCTCCCGCCAAACATTTCGGAGACAAGAACGGCTTTATAGCGGCTATAATCAAGAAGATAATCAAACAGTGGCATGATATACAGAGAGGCATCGTTGAGCAGTCAGGCGGAGATATCAGGAAAGCTCTGGTGGAAAGCGGTGTCGAGTATGTGAAATTCCTGGTGGAGAACCCGCATTTCATTTCAATAATCACCGTCAAGGACGATGACTTCACCAGTATATACAGAGACCTGAGATTTGAACTCAGCTACGCTACCGGAAGAATGGTGCTCAAGTACTGCAAACAGGTAGGGATGCCTATAGAAGTCCGTGAGCGGAAGCTGTATGTTGTAAGATCCCTCATATACGGAGCGGCGCTCATGTTCGACAACAAGGAAATGAGATACAACGAATCGAATCTTCAGTATGTGAGAGAGATGATAGAC
>JAUMVF010000136.1 GCA_030530305.1 Bacillota bacterium | reverse complement strand
AAAAGAAGAAACAGCAGCGTCAATGCACACGCAGCAACCAGTTTTGTTCTTTGTTTCATAACAAATCCTCCAGTGTTGGAATGGGCAGCACGCCTGCCTTTGCATTACAATATGCACCGATTTGGAAAAACCCGAATATCTTTTGCTATCATCCCTTATTTCAAACGGTTTGTCAAGCATTTTCTGTCAGATGCAGGCAAGCCGTTCCCATCATGCTTTCTTATCGCATCGATGCCGGAAAGCCTCTGAATCAGAATTTCCGTATTAAACCTTCTCTTTCCATTTGAAGCAAAGCATCGTAGTCTCATCATGAGTCACCCTCTTAAACAGCCTGGCACTCCAGAATTCCATCCCCAGTTCGTCCAGATAAAAATGGAAGATTGCCCTCCAGTTCTTTGTTGCTGTACTGAGCATGATATAATCGGCATCATTCTGAACAGACGACTCAGTATAGGCAAACAGCATTTTCCCGATGCCTTTGCTGCGGTATTCCGGTTTTACATAGAGTTCTTCCACTTCAAAGACCGGCGTTCCATCCGGCATAATGGAGGTGGATCGTTCAGATTTCTCCAGATAGCCAAACAAATAACCAATGACATCCTCGCCGACTTTGGCAATGAATATCCGGTTGCCTTCTATATCTGCTTTCTCGTTCTTCCGGTATCCATAGCAGCTGTTCTCTGCTTCCCAGTCCGTTGAAAGCCGGATCAGAGTGTCTAAAAGCTCTTCGGTCAGTTCCTGTTCTTCGATCACAATACGATCTCTTATAACTTCCGCCTGCATGCGATCACACCACTGGTTCCATTTCTCATCATATTCGCTTTCCGGGATGATTCGCCCAAGCAGATCTGCGGGGCTAAAGATGTCTCGCTTCCTGCATTCCTGAACGCATCTTCTATACATTTCCCAGTCAAGCTCATCTTCATCTGCAGCAAGAGGTACTGAAATTAGGCCAGCTCTAAGCGCTGCAACAGCCCTCGTATGCCCGTCTGTCATGACGGGGATTCCATCCAGTATTTTTACCGGAATTGGTTCAAAACCAGATAGATCTGCAGGATCCAGCCACACCTCGATATCATGAAGCTTTTTCTCGGAAATATAGAATTGCGATGGCTGAAGATCTTTTAGCTTCAGTTCCTCTATGTTCATAAAAGGCTCTCCTCACAGTATCATTCTTCTCCTGATCTTCTGCTGAAGGTCTTTGCTGACACCTACAGCAATATAATAGTTCTCTATCGTTTCGTATTCTTCTCTGATTCTATCCATGAACACCTGCATGTTGTTTTCATTGGGAATAATGATGTTCATATCCAATTCAGGAAAGTTTTTATGGATCAGATCAAAACGTGGCCTATTGTTGCATTTCGTTCTCATGTAGTCAAAAATGATATCTTCCCGGCTTACTCCGCACAGCCAAAGAAGTAACGCTGTAATCACCCCGGTTCGGTCTTTCCCAGCTGTACAGCCGAAAAGGGCTCCTGTTTTTGCCTCTGCAATAGTTTGAAACACTTCCCCGATTCGAGCAGATTTAGCGATTTTGTAATAGCTTTCAGGAACAGCCTCTATGCTTTCCGGAACGCCGCTGCCCTCATCAATCGGGATATTGATATAATGGAATCCATCCGCTCCTTCAAGGCCATGAGGTTTTCTCTCCGCTTCTATTTTTGTTCTGGTATCAATGATGGTGGTGATTCCGTTTTTTCTGAGAAAATCAATATCTTTCTTTGACGGGTAATTGGCCACGTCGCTTCTGATAAGGCTGTGAAACCTTGTAAATCTGCCATCTCCGGTTCTGTAGCCTCCCAGTTCTCTCGTATTCAATGTTGTTTCCAGCAATGAATACGGAGGTCTCTCCCAGGCATTGTCATAGCTGTCTGTCAGTTTTCCGCCGGCAGTCAATGCTTCTAATTCAGAGAGGCATGCCTTTACTGCTTTAGCAATGTATTCATCAGCCATCTCCGTTGAAAAGAAAAACACTTCTTCGTCCTGAAACTCCTGATAAGCGCCTTTTACGGATAACATCAGCTCCTGAATATCATAATGACAAAGGTCACAGATCGGCTCAGTATCCATCCGTTCAGGAACGATAAGATCATCCTGAAGTCCATATTTTCCTGCAACATAGAGATTAGTGATCGCATAATCATTATGGAGCTTTTCAACATTTCCAGGTATGGTCGGATCCCAGTGATATATGCCATATACAAAATGTCTGTATACCGTATCCTGAATCAAATGAAGATAGTAACCCAGATAAAGGTCGTCTGTCCTCATCAGGTGGCCGAATCTGCTTCTGAAGCCTTCGAGATCGTAAGTCGTTTTATTACATCCGCAAATAGAAATCTTGAGGTGGCTTACATCTTTCGTCCCGGCATCCGGAAGTATTGCCCCAAATCTTAATCTATTTAGATCCTTGAACTGAAAGCGTCTTGCCAGTTCATTGATAACAGCAAGATGCATGATACTTGAAGCCATATTCGCTCCTTCATTTTTGCAAACAAGTCAAGCAGAGCCTATATCATCCGAAACGCCTTAAACGCCTCGATAGTGGCCTTTTCCTTTTCTCTCGGCGTCTCCGGTGACCGGCCGCCTTCACTCTTCGGCAGATTGTAATTCTGCCGTTCGATGATCCCGCATTTCCGCTTTGTCTTTGCGATATTCAGATGCGTTACATGAAAACCATACTTTTCCTGCACCCACTCCTGGATCTGCTCATATGTAGCCCCTTGCCGAAATCCAGACATGTCCATGTCTTCGAGAGAGAATTCAACTCTGACTTTATCGCTCGATATGTTTCCCTTGGAAAGTTGAACAACCGTCTCGTCTGGAAGCGAACTGCAAAATAAATCAATATCTATGTTTTAGTCAATATCTTCTGCTTCCAGAAAGTCTTTCATCAGTAACATCATAAATATTCAGTATGTGATCTGCTGCGAATAGTAAACGGTAATGATAGTACAAATCTCTGATTCTATAAATGCTGCTCCCTTCAGGATCTCCATATTCCTTTGCCAGTTCGTCAAAGGGCGGAAAAGCTG
>JAUMVF010000029.1 GCA_030530305.1 Bacillota bacterium | reverse complement strand
GATTATAGCACCGGTTTGCCCCCTGATTTACGTGTTCAACCTTTTTTCACATAACTTTCACAAACACTGAAAAACCCTGAAAAATACACGTTTGTGCATATTCAGGGTTCATTTTTTACCTTTGATCCGAAGCTTATCCGGGCTCGAATCGCCGTATTTTTCTATACTATCTTGCTAATTTAAAACCGGGTTATCTTGCTCTCGGATGGGTCTTGTCGTACACATCCTTTATCCTGTTTTCGGTCACGGTCAGATAAATCTGTGTCGCCGTTATATCTTCATGACCGAGCAACTCCTGAAGGGATTTAAGGTCTGCCCCGTTCTGGATCATATGAACGGCAAATGAGTTTCTTATAATGTTCGGTGTGAGTCTGTGCTCAAGACCGGTTTTTTCACCGTAGGCTTTGAGTATTTTCCACAGGCCCTGCCTGGTTATCCTCTGTCCGTAATAATTGAGGAACAGAGCCTTGTCCTTTTTGTTGTCCCTTAAAAGCTTGTCGCGGACATCGTAGATATATTCTTCCATGGCGGCTCTTGCCGGTCTTCCCATAGGAATGATCCTGGCTTTGCTCTGCTCGCCTGCGCATGTGATAAATCCCATTCTGAGATTGATGTCTTCAACATTGGCTTCGATAAGTTCTGTCACCCTTATTCCCGTAGCGTAGAGAAGCTCGAGTATAGCTCTGTCTCTCTTGCCTCTGATAGAATCATCCGGCGCTGAAAGAAGTTTGTCGATCTCTTCAATGGACAGATACTGCAGCTTTTTGCGCGGGATCCTCGGTGACTTTATATTGCTGGTCGGGTCGTCTTTTACGACGCCCTTTTCTATCATGAATTTATAGAAAGCTCTTACTGACGCCAGTTTTCTGTTTACTGTAGCTGCTGATTTCCCGTCGTTTTTCAGCTCGAGAAGATAAGCAACAACTTCCGTGTTCTGTACGTCTTTGACATCCGGAATTCCTCTCGCAGCTACAAAAGACGTAAATTCCTTTACGTCCCTTTCATAAGCTTCTACTGTGTTTGCAGCCTTTTTTAAATTGTTCTTTAAATAATCTACAAATTGTTCCTGATACATGTTTTTTCCTCTTCAGTAAAAAACATTATAGACCAAACTTCTAATGTAAACAATATAGAAATAATATTTTATGTAAAGAAATTTAAAAAATTTTTTTACTTCATTTTTGCTCTTGCCATAAGCAGTGCGCAAACGGTCTTGGCGTCCCTGATCTCACCGCTTTCTGCCATGCGGCAGGCCTCGTCGAAATCATATTCTATGGCGTCTATCGCCTCGTCTTCATCCATGTCCGTTTCGCCCGGAACAAGATCTCTGCAGAGATAAAGGACTATCCCCTCTTCCGAATAGCCGGCGCTCGGATATATCTTTCCGAGCCGCTCCATGCTCCCGGCCGTGTAACCGGTCTCTTCCTTAAGCTCCCTTGCCGCTGCATGATCAGGATCGGTCTCGCCTTTGTCGATCTTGCCCGCAGGTATCTCAAGGATCACTTCGCGCATGGGATAACGGTACTGCTTCACCAGGATGACTTTGTTTTCCGCAGTCATGGCCACCATGGCTACCGCGCCGTTGTGCTCGATGACTTCTCTGGTTGCCTGACCTCCTGCCGCCTGCACTACGTCGCGTCTCAGATTCAGGATCTTTCCTTCATATATGGTTTCTTTCTTTATGGTCTTCTCTTCAAAAATCATTTTATTCTTCCGTGCTCCCGCCGTCCGGTGTTTTCTCCGGAGTCGCTGTGCCGTTCCGTGCTCCCGCCGGTCCTATTTGGACATATCCTTTGACTTATCTACTGCGGCCTGGAAAGCCTTCTCTATGCTCTCTTCGAATCCGTCCGCCTTCAGGGATTCAACAGCTTCGATGGTAGTTCCTCCCGGTGAGCATACGTTAATGCAGAGCTGCTTCGGATCGATATCTGTATTCAGCACCATCTTCGCCGCGCCCAGTACTGACTGCGCCGCGAATACACGGGCTTTTTTCCTGTCCATGCCGTTCTTCACAGCCGCCTCCATCAGCGCGTCGATATACATGAATGTATACGCCGGGCTGCTTCCGCTTACGCCGATGACACAGTGGATCAGGTCTTCATCTACTTCTTCAGCTTTGCCTATGGAATCAAATATGACTTTGACATCTTCAAACGTCGCGTCGTCCACGTTGGCGTTCCTGCACACCGCTATCATAGCCGCTCTCACCTGCGCCGGAGTATTAGGCATTATCCTTACGATCTTCGCGTCTTTACCAAGATAGCCCTCGATGAACTCTATGGTAACTCCTGCTGCCATGGAAACGACTACTTTATCTGTATTATATGCGCCGGCCACCTGGGGCAGAACCTCCTCGAACATATTCGGCTTGACGCCGATTATAATAACGTCGTTGCTGCGTACAAGATCATCTATACCGCTGCACTTTGCCGCGCCTGTTTCTTTGCATATGCTGTTGAGTTTCTCTTCAGTCGGCACATATACAGACAGTTCGTCTCCTGCTTTTTCCGCGTAAGGCACATACCCTCTCAGTATCGCGCCTCCCATGTTTCCCGCGCCGATAAATCCTATTTTCATTCCTGTCACCTGCTATTCTGTAAAAAGTGTTCCTTTGCCGGTCCCCTCGGCTGCTTCTTTTATTACGTCTTTCTTCTTTCCGTTGAGGAGCACCATGTTGATGCCCATATTGTTCACGATCTCAGCCGCCCTGATCTTGGTCTTGATACCGCCTGTTCCGAAGGAGCTCTTTCCTTCAGTATCGATATCTTTGACGAGCGTCGGGATGTCTGTCACTTCTTCGATCAGAGAAGCGTCTTTGTGGGTCTTCGGGTCCTTGTCGAAAACCCCGTCGATATCTGAAAGCGCGATAAGCGTGTCTGCGTTCCAGAGGTTTGCTGTGAGCGCGCTGAGGGTGTCGTTGTCCCCGATGGTGAACTCATCTACGCTTACTGTGTCATTCTCATTGATGATCGGCACTACGCCTTCGTCTATCAGAGTGAAAAGTGTGTTCCTTATATTCAGGGTCCTGTGCGGATCCTCGAAGTCTTCTCCTGTGAGCAGCAGCTGCGCCACATGTATCCCGTAGTCAGCAAAATATTCGCGGTACGCTCTCATCAGCTCCACCTGGCCGATAGCGCACAGCGCCTGCTTGTAGTTCATGTCGTCGCGTCTGCCCCACTTGTTTATGGTTCCGACTCCGCAGATAGTCGCTCCCGAAGAAACGATTATTACCTGCTTGCCCTGCTTTATCATGCTGGCCGCCTGTTCCACTATATTGTGGAGCGTGGCCTGGTTTACAAGCCCCTCGTCATTGGAAAGCACATTGCTTCCCAGTTTGATCACTATTTTACGGCTTGCCCCTATAACGTCGCTTATGGCGCTCATTTGTATTCCTCCTTATTCAGCAAGAATAATTATACCACCTTACAGAATTATTGGTAGTCAATTTTTGTATTAACATAATAGAAAAACGTAACATCTTGTGGTTGGGAGCAGGGGCATACACAAGAGCCTTAAAAAATAGCCTTTTGCAGCCCCAAAAAGTTGTATTTTTGTCGTATTTTGCTTGCTTTTTATGTAACTCTTGGTAAAATATAAGCGAGGAATCACAATTGATATCCTCATTAATCTCTAATCCCAATACCCCTTTTGAACAAGATAGATTGCTCCCCTGCAATCTATTTTGTTTTGTGTCAAAGTCTTTATGCTCCCTTTATTGTAGAGCGCGCGACCTAACTGTGATACTATATACACATGAAACATCTGATTTACGAAAGCGATGAAAAAGCATATCATTCCAAGGCCTTTGACCTCTGCTTCGGCGATCTTTCCACAGGCAGTTTTGACATCGAGACCACGGGACTCAGCCCCGCCCGGAGTTACGTGATACTGATCGGATTCATGGAGCTTTCCGATGAGGGCTGCAGGCTCCATCAGTTTTTCGCTGAAAATCTGTCCGAAGAAGAGGATATAATCAGGGCTTTTCTTGATGTGGCGAAGGACACCGATGTGCTGCTAACATACAACGGCCGGACTTTCGACATCCCTTTCATGGAAAAACGGATGTCCATGTACCCCGCTCTCGCCGACGAGAAGCTCAGGTTTTATGACCTGGACATGTATACTGTGATCAGCAGGTTCTCACCGCTGAAGAGTTTTCTGCCCAATCTGAAGCAGAAGACCGTGGAGAGTTTCCTCGGCCTGTGGACATCACGGGAAGACGAGATCTCCGGGGCAGAAAGCGTGGACCTGTATTTCAGATACCTTTCTGACAGGGACCCGGAGACGGAGGAACTGATCCTGTGCCACAACAGGGATGACGTACTGCAGCTGGCGCGGCTGATGCAGGTACTCAGGAAAACTGACTTTCACAAAGCCATGTACGATATGGGCTTTCCCATGAAGAGGCTCCCGGGCGCGCCGCATGACGCCCTGCCTGAAAGCATCGTGGTAAATAAAATCTCTATAACACCGCAGCACCTTGAAGTTTACGGCAAACAACAGTACAATGGTACTACCCGCATGATCTTCGAGAGCGGCGAGACCCCGTACACGCTGGGCATGGATTCAGTCGATATGGATTTTCACGCGTCACTGCCTCTCGTGGTTCATGAAAACATGAAAAATCTCTTTATTGCGGACCTTCGTCCTCTGGGCATAGAGGAAGAACCTTTTGCGGTTTATCCCCAGTTTTCAGACGGGCTGCTGGTCCTGCAGAACGGGAATGACATATACTATCCGCAGGCTGTTCATTTCGTAAGAGAGTTTTTGAATAAAGCAATATGGAACAACAAATAACTGAAAGGAATCAAACACCATGGATTATTCAGAAGTAGCAAGGCAGGTCAAAGCAGACAGCTTCAGGATGGCCTCCTTAAGTGAAGAGATCCGCAACGGAGCTCTTGAAAACATCGCCAACAAACTTGACGCCCAGAGGCAGGAAATCTTTGCCGCCAACCAGGCGGACATGGATGACTCCAGGGCCGCGGGACTTCCGGAGCCTATCATCAACAGGCTCAAATTCGACGATCACAAACTCGATGACTGTATCAGCGGCATCCGCGGACTTATCGGGCTTGCAGATCCCCTCTTCCACAATCTTCTTGAAAGAGAACTGGATTCGGATCTGAAGCTGATCAAGACCACATGTCCGATCGGAGTTATCGGAGTAATCTTCGAATCCCGCCCCGACGCCCTTGTACAGATCTCATCCCTGTGCATCAAGAGCGGTAACTGCGCCATACTCAAAGGCGGCAGCGAAGCGGCAAAAAGCAACCGCAAACTCTTTGACGTGATCTACGCGGCAGGCGTTGAAGCCGGACTTCCGGAAGGATTCATCACACTGGTTGAAGAGCGCGAAGGCATTGACCAGCTTCTGAAGTGCCACGACTCCATCGATCTGATAATCCCGAGAGGTTCCAATCAGTTCGTACAGTACATCATGGCCAACTCCAAGATCCCTGTAATGGGACATGCTGACGGGGTTTGCCACATATACGTTGATGAAGCTGCCGATCTTGCAAAAGCAGTGCCTATCATCATCGACGCAAAGACCCAGTACGTAGCCGCATGCAATACTGTCGAGACTCTTCTCGTCCACAAGAATATCGCGGACGTGCTTCTCCCCCAGCTTGCTGAAGCATCCGGCGGAAAGATCACATACCGCGGCGACGAAAAAGCCTCCGCTATCATCACATGTGAAAAGGCTACAGAGGAAGACGACAGGAAAGAATACCTGGACTACATCCTTTCCATTAAGATAGTAGACGACATCGATGAGGCTATAGCCCACATCAACAGATTCGGTTCGCATCACACAGACGCGATCATCACCGAAGATCAGGACGCTGCTGAAAAATTCATGTCACACGTGGATTCGGCAGGCGTTTACCAGAACTGCTCGACCAGATTCGCTGACGGATTCCGTTACGGCTTCGGAGCTGAAGTCGGCATCAGCACAGGAAAACTCCACGCAAGGGGCCCTGTAGGTCTGGACGGTCTGGTTACTTACAAATACCGCCTGATCGGAAACGGCAACATCGTCGCTGATTACGCAGAAGGCAGAAAGTCCTTCAAGTACAAGGATCTGTAGACACAGCAAAAACAATACTGCATCGGCAGCGCGCCGGTGCAGTTTTTTTATGCGGCCAGAACAGAAGGCAATGGTATGGCAGCGGTCCTCGCCGTTTCACTCCTGCGGAGGCTGCCCTCCCACTGCCCTCTGTTTCTGTCAAACAAAAAAAGCGGCGTGATGCCGCTTCATCAGTTTGCTTATAATATGTCTTACTCTGCAGGTCTGGCTATGTCTGCAGGAGTAACTTTGATGACCTTCTGCAGATCCGGAAACTTCATCTTCACCTGATGACCGATCTTTCCGGCGGAGAAGCATATCTCGTCAAAATCGAGGCATGTCTCGTGGATGAATGTTTTGAACGGTTTCTTCATGCCGATAGGCGAGCAGCCGCCGTGGACATAGCCAGTCAGCGGCAGCAGCTCTTTCAGGTGGATCATCTCAATCTTTTTCTCGCCCGCTGCTTTCGCTGCTTTCTTAAGGTCAAGGTCAAAGGTGCCGGGCACCATAAACACATAGTGCTCCCCTGTCTTTCCCACGGTGACCAGAGTCTTGAACACGTGCTTCGGGTCTTCGCCCGCTGCCTCGGCCACGTCTTCCAGATTCGTGAAATCCACATCCAGGGCCTTGTATGTATAGTCGACCTTTTTCTGGTCGAGAATGCGCATTACATTTGTCTTGTCGTCTTTCTTTCCCATGTTGTCTCCCGTGCTAATCCTCCAGTACCAGTTCCATCTGGGTTTCTTTCACGAACATGCCCATATTTTCATAGAACTTTCTGGCGCTGTCATTGCCTTCCCAGACGTTGAGGGTCACATCATAACAGCCGCGGCGTTTTGCCTCTTCCTTTATGAACTCGAACATCTTCGTCGCGATGTGCCGTCCCCTGTGCTTTTCGACTACGCCGAAGTCATCGATGAACAGGGTCTTGAACTGTACCATGTTCGTGGTGAACGGCGGATCCTGTATGACGCAGAACACGTATCCCATCATCTCATCGTTCTCATCGACCGCGAGGAACACCGGCGTCTCATCATTGGCGAATATGTCCAGCAGTTCTTCCCGGGTATATTTGGTCGTCCCCGGGATGAATATGTCCGGTCTCAGTTTTGCGTGGAGCTCAAGCAGGTCGCTCAAAAGCGCCAGCACCTGATCCAGATCTTTTTCTTCCGCTCTTCTTATGTTCATACTTTCTCCTCTACCTGAGTGTGACCTTGTAATCCGAATACCACACCTTGGATTTATAGCAGGTGTTGCCTGCGGCCCGCGTCTTTACTCTTATTTTATAAGTGCCCTTTTTAGTACCCTTTTTCAGATATGTTTTGCCTGTGGTTTTAGTGACTGACAATTTACCTGAGCCGGATACTTTCGTGCAGGTCACTGTTCCCTTTCCGTTTTCGCGTATTATTCTAGCTACCAGCACTCGTTTGGTTTTCAGATCGCTCCTGCGGAATGAAACTTTTTTAATGCTTACCTTTAACGGATTGGGGCTTTTTACTATATTGAAATTGCGTATATCTGTGCCGTAGTACTCACCGGTACCCTTTACCGTCACAATGCCCTGTCCGACTCTCGTATTCGATGAATACGAAACTTTGTAATCTCTGTCCTCCACAAGCTTCGCACCGTTAAATACTACTGTTACGGCCGGCTTGATTGCTTTGCCTGTGTAGTTCCATTTCGTTTTGTTAAGCGTTATATGCGCGTCTGCGATGCTTCCCGAATAGCCGGTCAGTTTACTTCTGCCGGTCTCATAATCGATATCTACTCCCGGCTGGACATTATAGCAGAAAATGTTGAAATGGATATCATTATCGCTGGTGCACTGGCCTTCCATCAGCACGCCGTAGGCCACAAGATTGTCGCCTCCGTATACCGGAGTTACCCGGTAAAGGACGTTGTGATCCGGGTTGTCTTTCAGATGCTGCGCCACAAGATTTTCAAACTCCACCATTCCTGTGCTGCCTGAACCCACATTCAACGCTCTGGTCCCGGTTATCAGATCCCTTGAAGCGAATTCTTTTTTTATATTCTCATTATCTACACCGGTCAGCTGGAAGCCGATCAGATGGCAGCGGTTGTATAGATATTTACCGGATATGATATCATACTGCGCCTGAACCCATCCCGAGGGTTTTATCGCTGAAATGCTGCCCCGTTTATAGTCAGGCATTAAGCTCTTATTCAGACTTGCCTCGCACACTCCCGCTCTGCCTTTGTCATCCAGGTCAGAATAGTTTTCATACGGTTCCTGCAAAGCGGTCTGTTCCTCTTCATCCGTGAATGAAGGATCATTCTCATTGACGACCTCTGTTATATACCCGTCGTATGCCGGTATCTCCATCTGGTCGTATGTCATGGCGTCTATGCCGCTCTGATACTCCCCGGCCAGGGCCGTAAGCGGAAACGCGAACATGACCGCTGCCGCGATCACCCATGTGATGATTTTTCCAGTAACTTTTTTCTTCATATCGTTACCTCATCTACCCTGATCTGAACAACTATCTGGCTTCGTTTTCTTTTTTATACCTTTCGATAAGTTCCACAAAAGCCTGCAGAAACGCGTCTTCGCTCCAGTGATTTATCTTGATTATCACGCCGGTACTGCCGGCCGCTGAAATTGCTATGATCCTGACTTTGTTACCGTGCTGCAGCATTGTGATACTTAAACTGGATCTGTTGCCGCCCAGGTACGCATACCGTTCATACGTTGCAGTCATATATGTAACATCACCGATGGAGCCTGTCGCGGCGTCCACAACTTCTGCAGACAGGCCAAGTTCTGATTCATATCTGCTTATATATTCAGAGATATCGTTTATTGTGCCTGTTACTTCCGTCTCATACTTTGCCATATGATATACTCCTTTTTATGAATCAGGAGGGAGCCGGTCTGAAAACTCCCTCCTTTTCTTTTTTTCTGGTGCGCCTGGAGGGATTTGAACCCCCACGCTCTCGCACTAGATCCTAAATCTAGCGTGTCTGCCAATTCCACCACAGGCGCATAAATGCTCTTGTCTGAAACTTGTCCAATTGATTCTACCAATCTTCACGCAAGTTTTCAACAGAAGGCTCCGGAAACCTGCCAAAATATCTGTGATCCCCCCGCGAAAAAAACACAAAAAACTTTTCAAAAAAAGTTGAAATCGATTTAATATCGCAGTACAATTCATACGTAAAATTTGTGCACAAAAGCAGGATAAATAAGGAAGACGGCATTGAAAATGGGGTCTTGAGTTTCCTTCTCACCCTTAGCGCCGGTCACCTTATTCTTTTTTATTTTTGGAACGATTTTTTGTTGGACCAAAGCATCCCGGCTTTTGTGTTTTTGTTTTTGAAAACGTAACTGCATCAAAAAAGGAAAGAGGTGATCAGAATGCAGAAAAAATATATATTTGTAACAGGCGGCGTAGTTTCCGGACTCGGCAAAGGCATAACGGCAGCATCACTGGGCCGGCTCCTGAAGGCCCGCGGACTGAAGGTCATAGCCCAGAAACTGGATCCGTACATCAATGTGGACCCGGGGACCATGAGCCCTTTCCAGCACGGCGAAGTATACGTAACTGAAGACGGAGCCGAGACAGACCTCGATCTGGGCCACTACGAAAGGTTCATCGACGAGAACCTGAACAAGTTTTCGAATCTCACTACCGGAAAAGTCTACTGGAACGTCCTCAACAAAGAAAGAAAAGGCGAATATCTGGGAAGCACCGTTCAGGTCATCCCCCATATTACTGATGAAATAAAAGACTTCATATACAGCGTGGGCGAAGAGGGCGACTGCGACGTTATAATCACCGAGATCGGCGGTACTGTCGGCGACATCGAAAGCCAGCCCTTCCTCGAAGCCATACGTCAGGTCTGCCTTGAGCAGGGAAAGGAAAACTGTCTGTTCATCCACGTGACTCTGGTGCCATATATCAAAAGTTCCGGCGAGCACAAATCCAAACCGACGCAGCATTCAGTCCGCGAGCTCCGCAACATGGGCATATCGCCTGACATCATCATCCTCAGAGCCGATGAGCATATCGATGAAGACATCTTCGACAAGATCTCCATGTTCTGTAATGTAAAGCGGGACTGCGTAATAGAAAACATCACCCTTCCGACTCTTTACGAAGCTCCTCTCATGCTTGAGAAAGCAAAGTTTTCGTGGATCGCCTGCAGAGAGCTGGGTATTGACGCCGGGCCCTGCGACATGACCGAATGGAAAGACATGGTCAGCCGGATCGAAGCCGGCGGCCCTCATGTAAAGATCTCCCTCGTGGGAAAATACATCAAACTCCACGACGCTTATCTTTCCGTGGCGGAGGCTCTGCGGCACGGCGGATATGAAAACGGATACACCGTGGATATAGACTGGATCGAGGCCGAGGACATCACTCCGGATACCGTGGAGTCCATACTCGGTGACGCTGACGGCATCATCGTTCCCGGCGGCTTCGGTGACAGAGGTATCGAAGGAATGATAAACGCAGCCAATTACGCCAGGGAACACAATATCCCTTATCTGGGCATCTGTCTCGGCATGCAGATAGCTGCCATAGAGTTCGCGCGCAACGCCCTTGGTATAGCCGATGCCAACTCAGGGGAATTCAACGAAAACTGTGAACACAAAATAATCGACTTCATGCCGGATCAGTACGGCGACATACCCAAAGGCGGCACCATGAGACTGGGCGCGTATCCCTGCAGTATCAGGGAAGGCTCCCTGCTTCAGGAAATATACGGCGAAGATCATATTTCAGAGCGGCACAGACACCGCTATGAATTCAACAACGACTACCGCGAAAAATTTGAAGACGCCGGCATGATGATAGCCGGAACTTCTCCCGACGGCAGGCTGGTTGAGTCCATCACCCTCCCCGCAAACGATTTCTTTGTGGGAGTGCAGTACCATCCCGAATTCAAGAGCCGCCCCAACAGCGCCCATCCGCTGTTCAGAGAATTCATAAAGGCTTCCGGCGGGCGGAAATAAACAGGCGGCGTTGCTCCTTCCCGTAATTCAGATATTAAAAAAGCAGGCACACATATTTTAAGTGCCTGCTTCTTTTTGTGTATCACTTTGCTACTTCACTTTGACGCTGGTCTTTACCGTACTCCATGCGCCGTAGTAATTCGTCTTTCCTGCTTTCACATATCCGCGTACTTTGACCTGATATCTCTTGCCCTTCTTAAGCTTCTTTATGGTCAGGACCGTCTTTGACGCGGAAAGTGTTCTGGTGTTCCATTTGGTCTTTCCCTTCATGCGGTAGCTGATCTTATATCCTGTAATGCCCGACTTCTTCTGGCTTTTCACAGTGACTTTGAGTCTCTTCACTCCGGCGGTGAGTTCAGGCGCGACCGCCTTTGCCGGACGGATGATGAAGCTTGCGCTGGCGGATCCTTCCACCGGCGCTATTGCCGTTGCTGTCACTGTGGATTTTCCGCACTTCACGTTGTTCATGCGCTTCAATGTGTATTCTTCTCCCTCGATAAGCGGGTCATTTGTCAGCGGACAAAGTACGTCACATCCGGGCTTATGAGCTTTTCCTGTGTATGTCACCGGCCTGTTGTACCTGCCGTCTGTAAA
Organism: Bacillota bacterium; assembly: GCA_030530305.1. Classification (GTDB taxonomy): domain Bacteria; phylum Bacillota; class Clostridia; order Peptostreptococcales; family Anaerovoracaceae; genus RGIG7111. The sequence goes on along the minus strand of JAUMVF010000029.1, from coordinate 6,896 downwards.
ATAGATATCGCCTATCTCCAATACGCGTACACGTATTCCCATTACCGCAGTTCCGATCTCTTCTGTTCCCTGTTTCACATGAGCACAAAGGTATGTCTTCCCGGCGGCTTTAGCTGTGACAGACGCGCTGGTGCCGCTTCCGGAAACATCCAGATCGACGATGCTGTCGCCTCCGTCCTCAAGCTCCCAGTCTATGCTGATTCCATCCAGGTCTGAAGATCCTATAAGACGTATCTTAAAAATACTGGTGTCTTCACCTTTTTTGAGGAGTATCCACTCCCCGCTCCTGCCGCTGTTGTCCACCTTGAGCTTTGTGTCCCCGGTTTCCCTGGAATATCCTTTGATCGGGAAATTATCGAAAGGTCTGTTTCTGTTTTCTTTAGAAACCAGTTTGCTGCGGAGAGCCTTGCTGGAATAATCCTGCCACTTTCCGTCTATGTACAGAAAGCTTTCGCCTTCATTGATTATTCCCTTCTGATATGTCCCGAATTCCTGCGCCGGATCCCCGTCGTTTCCAAATCCCATGGGTATATTTACTGCATACCGCTCGGCGGAATTTTCATCCTTCACCGTCTGGGTCACTACGATGGAATACGCCTGTCCTCTTGATATCTGAACAGGCTTTTCCAGTTCGAACTTATGATACCCTCCGTATTTGTATGTTGCGGATCCGGATGCCGCAAGGATCCCGTCCTCCGGGTCGCTGTGAAAATCTGTCAACAGATATACTTTATAATCCACAGTTGTATCCGGAGCCGCGGTCTGACATGAAACAACCTCCAGCTTCTGGCCATAGTCCGCTTTGAATACGTTGGCCATTCTGGTTTCATCTGCCGTCGTTCCTCCCTCTATATTAAATACCGGCATGTAGTCGTGCTGATCCAGTATATATTCATTTCCGACATTGCTTTTTTCGAAGGCCAGCGCTTCCGGGCTCTCGAGCGTATGGTCATAATATGACAGCCAGAAATATCCTGTGTGCACCTCCGACGTTGCTTCATAAGGCGCTTTGTCTTCTCCCTGGAGCAGGCCCCAATCGCCTTTGCCGTGGTTCGGGAATTCCTCTTCACCGGAGCCCCAGCTGTTCTTGACAAGCCATGCGCCGTTTCCGCCGCCTGTCTCTCCTGCGCGTTTACCATCCGGGAACATGTCCTCCGGCGGCTGGTGCCCGTTTATAAAATTAGCCCTGGGGTAGTTGTCGTCCCAGCCGACTATCGTAACCGCGTGATTGGGCAGTCCGCCTGCGTATCCGTAGTGAGCCCATTTATTGCTCATGTACTGACCGTTTCCCTCATCATCCGGCTGGGATGTATCCGCCATAAAACCGATCTGGACGGCCCTTTTGTTCTGCAGCTGTTCCTTTATCGCCGCAGTAGCCGCTTCGTTGTATTTATAGTTTCCGTTCGTGTCTTCTCCTGCAGGCGAAGGAAGTATGAATGATTCCGCCAGAACATATGATTGCCTGAAACGTAGCCCTTCATCTACGGACCAGTCGTCCTCATCTGAGTACCAGAGTTTTTTCTGGTGGCCGTCATTGATATCGCTTTCTACCGTTGATGTTGTAAAATCCGGTTTTCCCGTATCCGGATCTATCTTGAATCCTCTGTACTGCAGCACGTTATCAAGATAATCGCTGCCGTACTTCGCTTTGTCACTGTCCGACCATTCCCGGTCTTCCAGATCAGGGCCAAACCCCGACGAGAAAGTATTGGTTGCCAGAAAAGTCCGCCCCCCTTCGTTAAGGGCGTCCTGAAGGGTCATATTGCGGCCCAGATAAGTTCCTTCTCCATCCTGCGGATCGCCGGGCGCCACAAGATGTTTATTCACGAAATTGACCAGATGCTTCTCCGAAAGATTCAGTTCTTTCACACCTTCTCCTGCCCTTGCAGCGTATCCGTCCGCCTCCGCTATGTCGGACCCCAGTATGCTGCTTTCTGCCGCTGCTATCGCCGCAAACCCCCAGCAGGTTCCGAATGGGTTCTGTAATTTGACCGGTGTGACGTAGCTTTTGCCGTCCACATCCCTCAGGTCAAAAGCCACCGGATAATCTGCCCTGTCTGTTCTGAGCAATTTCCGGTCATCGTTGACATAGTCGAACGGATCGATGGAATTATCCTGCATCTGTTCCGACAGTTCAGTTATACCGTCTGTATCTGTCCCTGCAAAGGCCGCCTGCCCCGCGGGAATATACACGATGGTCATGGCCAATGCAATGAAGAATACCAATACTTTTCTTTTCATGTTTTTTCCCTTCCTCGCACGCATAGCTTAACTTGCGCTTTTTTAAGTCTTTTCACTATTTTAACACACTATACTGTGTTTTGTGCAAATTGCGTGAAGACATATGCCGCACATGCAAAGTCTTTTCTTTTTCTTGTATGCGCGCCCTGCTCTTGCTATACTTTCATTATCAAAGGAATATGAATTTAAACGGAGGTATTAAGATGGTAGTAACAACAGCAAACTTCATTCCGGACAAAGAACTGGAAATACTCGGCATCGTGAAAGGAAACGTCGTTCAGTCCAAGAACATCGGCCGCGACTTTATGGCAAGCCTGAAGAATATCGCCGGCGGCGAGATAAAAGGATACACTGAAATGCTCGCTGAGTCCCGTGACACCGCTTACTACAGAATGGTGGAGGAGGCAAAGAATCTGGGCGCGGACGCCGTAATCTGCATGCGTTTTGCTTCAGCGTCCCTGATGCAGGGCACCAGTGAAATGATGGCATACGGCACAGCCGTGAAATTCGTTTAAAGTGTTTTCCCGCCCGGTCGCGGGAAGCTGCTGATATTATTACTGACATAGGAGAAGACAAAATGAAAAAGGATCTTGGAGTACTTCAGGCAGTTTATCCGATGCCTGTACTGATGATCGCGACTTATGATGAAGAAGGCAAAGTGGACGTTATGAACGCGGCATGGGGCAACATCTGCGCGCCCGATAAGATCGCGCTGTTCATAAGCGAGCCTCATAAGACCACTAAAAACATCAGAGCGCTGAAGGCTTTCACCGTGAGCCTCGCGGACACTGCGCATCTTGATGAAGCCGATTACTTCGGCATCGCTTCCGGCAACAACACACCGGACAAATTCGAAAAAACCGGCATGACAGCTAGAAAAAGCGACAAAGTCAACGCGCCTGTCATCGAAGAATTCCCTCTCGTAATGGAATGCGAGCTCGCTGAGATCGTTCAGACAGACAATCTTCACGCAGTAGTCGGCAACATCGTCAATGTGGCGGCTGAAGAATCCGTGCTGGACGAAAACGGAAAAGTCGATCCGGCAAAACTGAACGCTTTTGCTTTCGACAACTTCCAGAGCGGTTATTACGCAATGGGAGCGAAAACCGGCCAGGCATGGGACAACGGAAATAAATTCGGGAAATAGGCCGCGCTGAGAACCATCTCAATGAATGCACAAAAATACCACTGTTTCGTTATATTCGGAATAGTGGTATTTTTAATGCTTTAAAAAAGTCATTATTTACGGTTTCTCCGCATGGCGGATCCGCCCCCTTGACGAAACCCTATTTCAGGTCTAAAATAAGAACATATGTTCGTGGTGTTGTGTTTCTTTATTAATATCTTAAGGAAGGAGGGCCTAATATGTTCAACCGGCAGCGCTCATACATCTGCATAGATCTTAAATCATACTACGCCTCTGTCGAATGCGTCCGCAGAGGTCTGGACCCGCTGGAGGCAAAACTTCTGGTGGCGGATGAGACCAGATCGGATCAGACTATATGCCTGGCCGTTTCCCCTGCTCTCAAAGCTATCGGCGTCCCTGCCCGGCCCCGTCTGTTTGAAGCTAAGCAGGCTATCCGTAACTACGGGGCAGCTCACCATGAGAAAGTAGACTACATCATCGCCTGCCCGCATATGGCAGACTACGAGCAGGTCTCCGCTGACATCTACGGGATCTATCTGAAGTATGCGGCTGCGGAGGATATACACGTTTACAGCATAGACGAAGCTTTTATCGACTGCACCGGATATCTGCATTTTTATAAAAAACAAGCGAAAACAGAAAATCTTTCCCCTGCCCGCGTCATGGCAAAAACCATCCTTCGCGACGTTCTTGCCGCCACCGGCATCACAGCCACCGTCGGCATCGGCACCAACATGTATCTGGCCAAGGTCGCAATGGATATAGTGGCTAAAAAAGCCCGTCCGGACCGGGACGGAGTCCGAATCGCAGAACTGGATGAAGACAGTTATAAGACGCTTCTGTGGGACCACCGGCCCCTCACCGACTTCTGGCAGATCGGTCCCGGGAAATCACGGCGGCTGCAGAACAGTTCCATGTTCACCATGGGCGATATCGCGGCCAGATCCCAGTTCGATGAAGAATGGTTCTACAAGGCTTTCGGCATAGACGGGGAGATACTGATAGACCATGCCTGGGGCATCGAACCTGTCACCATGGCCGATATCAAAGGGTACCGCAGCGAAGCCCGCAGTCTGTCCCAGTGCCAGGTGCTTCCCCATCCGTATGAGTACTGCCGGGCGCGGCTTGTGATGCGCGAGATGATCGATGTGCTCTGCAGCGACATGTTCACGAAGAATCTTGTCGCCAGAACCTTCGTATGGTACGTTTCCTATGACTATAAAAGTCTGGAAAAGCTTCCTTCATATACAGGTCCCATAAGCATGGATTTTTACGGGCGGATACATCCAAGACATTCCAACGGGACGGTACGCCTTCCTTTTGACACCAGCTCCGCAGCGGAGATATCCCCCGCCGTCATGCGCCAGTTCGATGAAAAAGCCGACCACCGTTTGCTTTTCCGCAGACTTGCGCTATGCGCGTGTGATACACTATCTGATGAGGGTATATGGCAGCTGGACTTTTTCTCCGACTACAGGAAACGCGAGCAGGAACTCAAGATCCAGGGCGCCATGCTGGGCGCGAGGAAAAAATACGGCGCCAACGCGGTCTTCAAGGGTATGAACCTGATGAACGGCGGCACGGCGCTGGAGCGCAACAGGCAGATCGGAGGGCACCGGAAATGAAGAGCAGTAAAACTCCTCCGTCGGGAAATCCTTCGCATCCGGTCGGCGAACGCGCTGAGTCCCGCTATCTGGAGATCATGCGCAAAGGAAAACCCGTCCACGATCCGGATGACGCGTTCCGGGCGAAGCATCCAGCCATGCCCCTTTCACGCAGGGCAAAGATCTTCAGTCCCTTTGACGCGCTGAAAGGTTTCCGGGAGGCAATCGCAGCCAAAGAGGAGGCCCAGTATGCCGAAGGCTGTGAAAACACAGATGCTGAAGAATGCGAAAACACAGAAGAATCTGAGAGGTCGATCATGTGTACACGTTTTTATATCGATATAAGTGATAAAGAATTAAAAGAGATCATAGACGCCGTAGAGGGCAATCCTCTGGCGGACAGATTCGTGCGGGCCGGCGACCCGCTGACCACGTCCGGAGAAGTGCGGCCGACCAATGTAGTGCCCTGCATCGCTACCGCAAAGACAGGCAGGAAGTCGGTTTTCCCCATGAAATGGGGCTTTAACCTTCCTTCTCCCAAAAGCGGCAGCCCGGTCTCCCTGCTTCTTAACGCCCGATCCGAGACCGCCGCAGAAAAACGGACTTTCCGCGAATCATGGGCGCAGCGCCGCTGCATCATCCCCGCTTCCTACTACTTTGAATGGGAGCATTTCACATCGCCTGACGGCAGGAAAAAAACCGGCCGGAAATACGCTATCCAGCCGAAAGGATCCGCCATAACCTGGCTTGGCGGTCTTTACCGTATAGAAGAAGGCTTCCCCCATTTTGTCGTGCTTACCCGGCCTCCCGCAAAGGAGATAGAATTCATCCATGACCGGATGCCGGTGATACTGCCGCAGGCAAAAATAGATGAATGGATCGACCCTTCAGCCGATCCCGGGGAAATCATAAAAGAAGCTCTTGATAAGATGATATACGATGCGGCCGTGTAGATAAGGATGGTGATTGATCTTGTGGCTGATTATGGCGGCATTATCCGCGGTTTTCGCCGGGTTAACGGCTATATTGGCAAAATGCGGTTTGAATAAGACTGATTCTGATGTTGCGACTGCTTTACGTACAGCCGTTGTTCTTGCGCTATCCTGGATCATGGTGTTTATAGCCGGATCTGCGGGCACGATTACGGAAATAACTTCAAAGTCTGTTATTTTTCTGATCCTTTCCGGTCTTGCGACCGGCGCGTCCTGGCTCTGCTATTTCAAAGCGCTGTCTGCGGGAGATGTAAACAAGGTCGTTCCTGTTGATAAATCCAGTACTGTCATGGCCGTACTTCTTGCTATTGTTCTTTTTGGCGAAACGAATCATCTTGCGATCAAACTCGTGGGAACAGCGGTCCTTGCAGCAGGCATATTCCTGATGATCGAAAAGAAAAGCGCAGAGGCAAAAGAAACAAAGCGCGCTTGGTTTCCTTATGCGATGGGCTCTGCTGTTTTCGCCGCGCTGACTTCTATTCTGGCAAAAGTCGGCATATCAGACGTGGAGTCAAACCTTGGAACTGCCATCCGCACAGGAGTCGTCCTCGTGATGGCATGGCTCATAGTTTTCATGAAAGGAAAAAGCGCCGAACTGAAGAAACTGGACCTCAGAGAAGTTGTTTTCCTCGTTCTGTCCGGCTTCGCGACCGGCGCATCGTGGCTCTGCTATTACTATGCTATACAGAACGGTATCGTCAGTGTCGTTGTACCGATCGACAAGCTGAGCATAGTAGTATCCATTGCATTTTCATACTTTGTATTTAAAGAAAAACTCAGCAAAAAAGCGCTTGCCGGTCTGATACTGATCGTAACCGGCACTCTTGCGATGGCGGTCTGGGCATAGCGCAGCTCATTGCTCCCTTCTTTGATACTCTGATTAATAATTCTAATTGAGAATTCTGATTAAGC
>JAUMVF010000135.1 GCA_030530305.1 Bacillota bacterium | reverse complement strand
ATGAGATAGGAGCTATGATGCAGATCGGAGCAGCTGTGGCGTCAATAAGGTAAGCCAGTTTTGCTCTTGAGATCTTGTGGGCGTCGGTTACCGGACGCATTACGCTTCCTACTGTAAGGCAGTTGAAATAGTCGTCAACAAAGATGAGCAGACCGAGGAAAATGCTTGTGCGCTGCGCGCCGCTTCTCGATTTGATCTTGTTCGAAGCCCATCTTCCGAAGGCGCCTGAACCGCCGGATTGATTCATCAGTACTACCATTGCTCCCAGGATAACGAGGAAAATGAGTATTCCTACATTATATCCGTCAGACAGGGAACCTACGATACCCTTTACGAATACGCGGTCAAGTATTCCTGTCAGACTTGCGCCGGCATAAAGTATTCCGCCGACCAGTACTCCGAGGAACAGGGAACTGTATACTTCTTTTGTAATAAGCGCCAGAACGATCGCTACAAGCGGCGGAACGATGGACCACCATGTACCGTACAGTGCCGGCTTTGCTTCCTCTTCTTCAGCGAACGCCACCAGAGGCATTGCCAGAAGCATCAGCAGTGTGAGACCGGAAATAAATACGAACCGGCTCTTTCTGGATAAACCCATGATAAAAAACCTCCCTAGTTTTATTGGATAACAATTAAATAATTCCGTGCTGCGCGTTATCTCCATCTGCGATCCCGATATGGTGATTCATTCCCGGGCATCGCTGTGGCACAGTTGAAGCTGTGTGCGATATTGAGAAGAAATAAAAAAGCGACATGTCATTGCCGCTTCACCATGAAAAATCCTGATACAAAACGTATCGTTATGAATCTCAATGGGATAGCGCAACTACTTTCGTAGACAGTCCTATGGCTATTGACCATAGACCCACCGGTAAAGCATGCCTGCTTTATCGATTCGGCGAAGATTGCCTCCGGTACGGTCGCTGCCTGCCGGCTCGCGCACCTTCTTCTGCTTCGCACCCTCTATCGACATCGCCCCCATTCTATAACACAAAAGCTGATCCTGCAAGGGATTTATCCCATTTTGGAAAAAAACCTTGCTATAATAAGTTTGTTGTGTTAGTATAAGTCGTTGAAAATTTGCCTTTGCTGAGTTTTTCGACACTCCGACGAAAGACACGGCAGCAGGCGTATTAAAGAAAAGGAGAAAGAAAATGATAGACCAGACAAAAAAAGCGGAAATCATCAAAGAGTATCAGACCAAAGAGGGAGACACAGGTTCCCCGGAAGTACAGGTAGCTATCCTTACTTACAGGATCAACGACCTGAATGAACATCTGAAAGTTCACAAGAAGGACCACCACTCAAGAAGAGGACTTCTCAAAATGGTAGGTCAGAGAAGAAACCTTCTCAATTACCTCAAGGCAAAAGACCTTGAAAGATATAGAAGTCTGATAGCTCGTTTAGGACTGAGAAAGTAATGAAAAGAAGCGGCGCTTATTTTGGGCACCGCTTATTTTTATAAAGCAGGGAATTAAGATGTTTCCTGTGATGGCTGCGCAGAATACGCTGAACAGCCGAAACGGAAGTGCGCGGAGAAAATGAGAAAAAATGCGCGTATATATTAACAGGAGGTAGTTGTTAATATGAGATTTACAGATTACAAAACGTACAGAACAGCGATCGGAGGAAAACTTCTCCAGCTGGAGATCGGAAAAGTCTGCGAACAGGCAAACGGTCAGGTAATGGTAAGGTACGGGGACACGGTGGTGAACGTGACCGCGGTCGCTTCAAAGGCGCCTCGTCCGGACATCGACTTTTTCCCGCTTTCCTGCAACTATGAAGAGAAGATGTATGCGGCAGGAAAGATCCCGGGAGGATTCCTCAAAAGAGAAGGAAGACCGAGCAATCAGGCTATCTTGAACTCCAGACTTATGGACAGACCTTTAAGGCCGCTTTTCCCGAAGGGATACTTCAATGACGTACAGGTAGTTGCCACGGTAATGTCGGTGGACCTTGACGCGTCACCTGAAATCGCGGCAATGATAGGCTCATCAGTTGCACTTGCTATTTCCGATATCCCATGGGAAGGACCGACCGGTTCTGTAATGGTAGGAAGAGTTGACGGTAAACTGATCATCAACCCGTCTCTCGAACAGAGAGAAGCAAGCGACATGCATCTGGTAGTTGCCGGAACAAAAGAAGCCATCATGATGGTAGAGGCAGGCGCAAACGAAGTTCCTGAAATGGAGATCCTGGACGCTATCATGTTCGCTCACGAAGAGATCAAGAAGATCGTCGATTTCATAAATGACGTAGTTGCTGAAGTCGGAAAAGAAAAGCAGGATATCGAGCTTTATCACGTTCCTGAAGAAATCGAAGCAGCAGTAAGAGAATATGCTGTAGATAAGATGAGGGAAGCTGTCCACACTGTTGAGAAACAGGAAAGACTGGACAACATGGACGCTGTTGAGGCTGACACGCAGGAACATTTTGCGGAGATATTCCCTGAGCATGAAAAGGATATAGGCAATGCGCTTTACACGATCACAAAAGAACAGGTAAGAAGCCTCATTCTGGATGACGGCATCAGACCGGACAACAGAAAATATACAGAGATCAGACCTATCTGGTGCGAGACAGGAATACTTCCGAGAGCTCACGGAACAGGCCTGTTCAAGAGAGGACAGACACAGGCTCTGTCAGTTACTACTCTTGGAGCCATAGGCGAAGCACAGAGGATCGACGGTATCACAGAAGAGACCGAAAAGAGATACATGCATCACTACAACTTCCCGCCTTATTCAGTAGGTGAGGCTACACCGATGAGAAGTCCGGGAAGAAGAGAGATCGGGCACGGAGCTCTCGCGGAAAGAGCTATCCTTCCGGTACTCCCGAGTGTAGAGGAATTCCCGTATGCTATCAGAGTCGTTTCAGAGATTCTTTCATCCAACGGTTCCACATCACAGGCGTCGGTATGCGGAAGCTGCATGTCACTTATGGACGCAGGTGTTCCTATCAAGGCTCCTGTAGCAGGTATCGCCATGGGACTCATTGAAAGAGTAGAGGAAGACGGATCCAGCAAGATGGCTATCCTGTCTGATATCCAGGGTATGGAAGACTTCCTCGGCGACATGGACTTCAAGGTCACCGGTACCGCGAAGGGT
>JAUMVF010000134.1 GCA_030530305.1 Bacillota bacterium | reverse complement strand
ATGCTTGAATCGGGTCAGGAAAGCGGCGCCCTCAAAGAAGAAGGCATGAAGATGATAGACAGCATCTTCGCCTTTGACGACAAGCTGGCTTACGAGATAATGACACCCAGGACTGATGTTTTCGCAATAGATCTTTCGGACCCGCCGTCTGAATATATGGACGAACTCCTTGAACTGAAATATTCAAGGATCCCCGTTTATAAAGACGACAGCGACAACATCATCGGCATACTGAATATAAAGGACTTTTTCAAGGCGTCCATAGAAGAAGGCCGGCTTGAGATAGATATATCGAAGATACTGAGGGAACCTTATCTGGTCCCTGAGACAAAGAATATTGACTCGCTTTTCTATGAACTGCAGAAGAAAAAGCAGCATATAGCAATACTTATAGACGAGTACGGCGGATTCGCCGGGATCGTTACTCTGGAAGATATCGTCGAGGAGGTAATGGGCGAGATCGACGATGAGTACGATGAGTCGGAAGAGGAAATAAGAAAGATAGATGACGATACGTTCATGGTAAGCGGTTTCATGGATCTGGACGATCTCAATGAAGAGATCGGTTCTGACTTTGAGTCGGAGACCAGCGAAACTATAGGCGGATTTGTCCTCGACATGCTTGGACAGATACCTGATGAAGACGATCCGCAGAAACACGAACTAAGTTTTGAAAACTATACTTTCACGATAGAGTCTGTCAAAGACAGACGTATAGAAAAAGTCAGGATACACAGGGAGCCTTCTGATCCTGACAGCGAATAGAACGGAGGATAAAATGGCTAAAAGGCAGATACATTACCAGTCGGCGGAGTATTACAGGATAAAATTCCTGAGATCTATCATCATAGCCCTCATAGTGATACTTTTATCTTTGTTTCCGCTCATGATGATGACCCAGCGCGGAGGTTCCATATGGATCACCGTAGTGGTAGGAGCTATTCTGGCCCTGTATTTTTCCTTCAACGTAAGGGCTAATTACCGGATATGGAAGGATGTGCAGAAGGAAGAGAGCCGGTCCAGGAAAAAGGTTCACAGGAGAGCGCCTGTCAAAAAAGGCCTTGAAGCTGTTTATTCTGAAAAGGACAGCGAAGAATGATGGATACTCCGGCAGATATAAAGTATGAAACAAGTAAAAACACAGAGGAGTTCATCATAGTAAGGACTGTATCCGCAGCCCTGAAAACTGATGGAGTGGTCCGGCTGGCGGGAGGTATAACCAACGCTCTTTCAAGCTACATCCTGCGCAAGGAGCTTATTTCAAAAGGCGTTAAGCTGAGCGACGGAAAGGACGGGAAGTACATCATCGATGTGTTTGTCATCGTCGGATATGGGACCAATATACCTGCTACAGCCTGGGATCTTCAGACAAATATAAGGAAGAACGTAGAACGGGACAGCGACATAAAGATAGAGAAAGTGAATGTGCATGTTCAGGGTGTGTACATACCCGAACAGGAGGATTGAATGACCAGAGACAAGATGAGAGAAATACTCATGCAGCTTTTTTTCCAGGAAGAAGCCCAGAAGGACATGGAAGATGGAGCCGCATCGGATTATATAAACAGCAACGTAAAAGGAAAGGCCAATAAGGAATATGCACAGAAGATATTCAGCCTGCTCCGGGACCATAAGGAAGAAATCGACGCAGAGATCGAAAAAAGCAGCAGGCACTGGAGCGTGAAACGGATGGCGAAGATAGATCTGGCTGTTCTCAGAGTAGCTGCGACAGAGATCCTGTTTGCGGAAGAGACTCCCGACGCGGTTTCGGCAAATGAGGCAGTTGAACTGGCGAAAAAGTTCGGCACAGATAAATCGGCTTCATTTGTTAACGGCGTCCTGGGAAAACTTATAAAGAACAAAAATGATGCCTGATAAAGAAAGATACGTGATCGGAATAGATACGAGCAACTATACGACATCGGTTGCTGTAACGGATGGAAACGGGACGGTCATCAGGGATGAGCGCAGAATGCTTTCTGTCAGACCGGGTGAGAGAGGTCTCAGGCAGCAGGAAGCTCTTTTCCAGCACATAGATAATGTGCCGGATCTGATGGAGAAGGCTCTGAAGGATATAGACCGGAATAACATTTGCCTTGCGGCGTGTTCTGAAAGTCCTAGACCGGTGGAAGGCTCGTATATGCCGGTCTTCAAAGCAGGAATAAATGCTGCCCGCAATCTGGCGGCGGCTCCGGATGTCCCGTATAAAGGTTTTTCCCATCAGGAGGGACATGTAGAAGCCGCGAGACACAACGGACCACTTGCCGATGCTGATAAGTTCCTGTGCTGGCATCTTTCCGGGGGAACCTGTGAACTGCTCCGGGTAAGATGTGTTGAAGGGCTTCCGTCTGATATAGAGATCATTGGCGGCACAAAAGATATTTCATTCGGACAGCTTCTGGACCGAACCGGCGTTGCCCTCGGCTTTCCTTTCCCGTGCGGAAAGGAACTGGACATGATGGCATCCGAGGCATCGCATGACGAGGCAGAAAATGCCGTTCTCACAAAGATAAAATGCTGCGATAACGGGTCGTTCTTCAATGTGACAGGTACTGAGACACAGATGCTCCGGTACATAGAAGAAGGCGGATACGGAGCAGATAACATGATCCCGCGCGAAGCGGTATATGAACTGTTTTCAGTTATATCAGATTGTCTGTACAGAGCGACTGCCGCGGCGTCGGAGCGGACGGGGATAAAAGACGTGCTTTTTTCCGGCGGCGTTTCATCCAGTGTCACAGTAAAGAAAATGCTTGATGAGATATGCAGGCAGAAAGGCAGAGATATCAGTATACATTTCGGCGATCCGGCGCTTTCTTCGGATAACGCGGTAGGAATATCTCTTCTTGGAGGAAAGATAATATGGCAGTGAAACCGGTAAAAGTCTCACAGCTTAACGGATATATAAGCAGAGTGCTCCAGACGGACCCGATACTCGGGAATCTTTCTGTGATAGGGGAGATATCCAATCTGAAGCATCACGGATCCGGGCATGTTTATTTTTCTCTTAAAGACGAGAAGAGCACCATAAACTGTTTCCTTCCCGCTGGAAATCTGAGCAGGATCAGATATGAACTTAACGAAGGGATGGAGATAATAGCTCACGGATACATCTCCGTTTACCAGGCCGGCGGAAGGTATTCCCTGAATATACGGGATATAGAGGTATCAGGGACCGGGGATCTGGCTGTAGCTTTTGAAAAACTGAAGCAGAAACTGG
>JAUMVF010000028.1:12667-19658 GCA_030530305.1 Bacillota bacterium | reverse complement strand
GATACTCTCTCATACGCATCATGCTGGTGCGGTCTCTTCTCGTAGTCAGATACTCATCCGACACCGTGACCCCGTCCAGAAGCACGTTGTCTGAAACGATCACCGCTTCTTCGGCCGCGAGTCTGAGAGCCCCGTCCCAGTACTGCCTGTAGTGGTTCTTTGCCGCGTCAATGAATACAAAATCGAAGGGCCCTTTTTCACTTTTTTCCGACAACTCCTCCAATACTTCCGCGGCGTCGCCCTCTATAACGGTTACCCTGTCCGCAAAACCCAGCTTTCTGAGGTTTTCCCCGGCTTCTTCGCAGTGTATGTCTCTTGACTCTATAGTCACGATCTCTGCTTCCGGACAGGCTGCCGCAAAACAGGACGCGGAATAGCCGACCGCAGTCCCGATCTCAAGTATCCTTTTCGGTTTTATGCTCATGACAAGAGCCATGAGCATAGTCTCGGTATCCTTACGTATTATCGGTATCTGACGGTTTTCAGCGTCTTCCCTTATCCCGGCCAGTTCATCGCTCAGAGGAGCATAACGGTCGTCGATATACCGGGTGATTTGTTCGTTGATTATATTCATCAGTACCACTTGTTTTCTTTAACGACTTTCTGATGTTCTTCATATGTCTTTGTGTACAGTACTGTGCCGTCCTCTGTAGCAAAGAAGAACAGATAGTCGCTGTCTTCGTAATTGATGCAGTCCTCTACCGTCTCCGCAAGTGTGGCGCATATGGGTCCCGGCGGAAGTCCTTCGTTTTTGTAGGTATTGTACGGGTCATCCGTCGTTGTCTCGTTTATGGACACGTCGATATGCTTCTTGCCCAGGGCGTAAAGCACCGTGCTGTCGCACTGAAGACGCATCTTCTCTTTCATCCTGTTCATGAAGACACCCGCGATCTTCGGGATATCCTCATCGAAGTTAGCTTCGCTTTCCACAAGGGATGCGAATGTCAGTAGTTCATGAGTGGTAAAGTCGCTCTTTTTCATGTCATCTTTGATCTCTGACAGTTTCTGATCGGTCATATCCAGGAACTGTTTTGTGAGGCCTTCAACAGTTACGTCTTCATCGGGAACGAAATATGTCTCCGGGTAAAGATATCCTTCAAGCGGATACTTTATATCTTTATCGAGGATCTCGTCATCCAGGAACCAGTACTCATCAATGAGGCTTTTCAGATATGACTCATCGCTCCATTTCTTAAGCACTTCATCCTTGGAAACATCTGCAACAGCCGACACATCATCTGCCACCTGCGGGATGGTGCTCCCTTCTATGATCGTCAGTTTCGTCTGCACTATATACTTGCTGTCTCCGTTGCTTATGATATCGAACATGGTGTCAAGATCCATATTCTTGTCAAGCACGTATGTGTTGGCTTTGATAACATCCGGTGAATGGAGTCTGACATATACTTTGGCGCAGAGGGCGTTGTTTATAAGCCCTGCTTCATCAAGCTTCGTGATAACATCTCCTGCCGTGCTCCCGGACTCTATGTTGACCGTCACCTGTTTGCTGTCGGAGGAAACAGCAGAAATGCCGCTCCTGTAACCGATAAAAGCAGCTACCGCAAGAACGATTATCAGCAGTATTATTATCGCTGCGACTTTTTTCCCGGCTGATTTTTTCTTATTGGGACCGCTCATGATCCAGACCTCCCGTTTTCATATATACCAGAAATACTGCCGGGGCCCGGCTGCAGCAATCTCGTTCTGCCGCCGGATAACGCTGACAGTATTCCATATAGTACAAGGGACGCCGCAAGCGTCCCTGTCAGTGATTTGTCTATTTTGATCTGCCCAGATATTCGCCTGTACGTGTGTCTATCTGAACGATTTCGCCTTCGTTTATGAAGATAGGGACCTGTATGACAGCGCCTGTTTCAACTGTGGCTGCCTTGGTCACGTTAGTAGCTGTATCGCCTTTGACACCCGGTTCGGTCTCAACGACCTCAAGGTCAACGAAGTTAGGCGCTTCAACCAGGAACGGCTCGTTGTTGTAGAACTTGATGGTAGCCTCGTCGTTCTCCTTGAGGAACTTCATCGCGTCTTCCACCTGCTCCTGATTGAGCGGAAGCTGGTCGTAAGTTTCCGGATCCATGAAGTAATAAAGCTCGCCGTCATTGTACAGATACTGCATTTTCTTCGTCTCTATGTGAGCCTTAGGGAATTTGTCATCCGGATTGAAAGCGTCTTCCCTGATGGCTCCCGTATAGATGTTCTTGTATTTTGTTCTTACGAAAGCGTTGCCCTTGCCCGGTTTAACATGCTGAAAATCGAGTACTACGTAGGGCTGTCCGTTCATTTCAAATGTAATGCCTTTTCTGAAATCTCCTGCTGTTATCATATCTGTTTTTCCTCACTTTTTAATACATCTGCTGTGCTTTGGAACAAATCACAAAATGATGAGTTCTTTAGGTGATCTGTTGGTATTTATTATACCAAATCCTGTGATAATTGCCAAGTCCTCGATACGTACGCCGAACTTGTCCGGGATATATATTCCGGGCTCTACAGTGACCGGCATATTCTCTTCGAGAACCTCGTCGCTTTTGGTGTTCAGTGTGGGGGATTCGTGCACCTCTCTTCCCACTCCGTGGCCTGTGCCGTGGATGAAAAATTCGCCGTAGCCGGCATCGGCTATTATATCCCTGCATATTTTGTCAACATCGAAACACCTGACTCCCGGAGCCAGAGCTTCAAGACCTGCCAACTGTGACGCAAGCACTGTCTCATAGACGACTGCCTGTTCTTCCGACACGCCGCCCACAGCAACGGTCCTTGTCATATCTCCGCAGTAGCCTCCTACGATGCCTCCCATATCTATCGTAATGAAGTCTCCCTCTTCGATGACTTTGTCTGAGGGTTCACCGTGGGGAAGCGTAGTGTTTACGCCGGACACGCATATAGTCGGGAACGAAAGGCCTTCTGAACCCAGACTGTCAAAAGTACGCTCTATCTCGTCGGCAACAGTTTTTTCAGTCATTCCCGGTCTTATAAACCCCAGTATGTGCTCAAACACCTTGTCACCCATGGCTGAAGCCTTGATGATACACAGGAGTTCGTCGGGATTCTTGACCATTGGAGTTTCCTTTTTCGCCTCAGAAGCCGTATATCTCATTATCAGTTACCTGCTTTCTCCCCGTCTTCTGCGGTTTCTGCCTTCTTCTCTGTTTCAGGAGCCTTGTCTTCAGTCTGCTTTGCGGCTGCTTCTTCCTCCGCTTTCTTTGCAGCTTCCTTCGCTGCGGCCGCAGCTGCTTCGCTTGCTTTTCTTTCTTTCTCCTGCTCTTCTCTTATTTCCTTCTCAGTAAGAATCGCTTCGCCAAGGATCTTATATACGTCGTTCATCATCATGGAAAAACGCATTTCGCACTGGATGAACTGGGCCGCTTTCGGATCCTGCATTATGATCGTATAGAGATCCTGGAACTGTTTCTGCATATCTTCTGTAACAGGAACTCCTGTCATCTGCTTTGTCTGTATGGCAAACTGCTGCTTCTGGAAATCCTTGAGCATTTTGTCGAGTTTTTCATTCTGGGCTACTTCTTCTTTGATAGCCATGTACTGTTTGTACTCCTGTGATTCCTTGATTGCCCTTTTCAGGCTGTAAGCTTCGTCATAAACGTTCATTTTTTACTCCTTTTCGTTAAACTACCGTAATAATATTATGTATATCGTTCTATACTTCCATGAATATCGGAAGTATGACCGGATTACGCTGGGTCTTGTCGTAAATAAACCTCCTCAGGCCGTCTCTTACCGCGTTTTTCATGGTGTTCCAGTCTTTTGAACCGGGGTCCGTGTTGAACAATATCTCAGCAGCTACTTCGGTTGCCTGTTCGATAAGGTCTTCGTTTTCTCTCACATATACGAATCCCCTCGAAATGATATCAGGGCCGGACACTACTTCTCTGGTAACCTGGTCTATGGAAGCTACCACGATGATAAGTCCCGATTCGGAGAGAAGTTTTCTGTCTCTTAAGACTATATTTCCCACGTCTCCTACTCCAAGTCCGTCTACCATTACATCTCCGGCCGGAACCTGATCTTCAGCTTTCACCGCGCCGTCTTTCGTCAGTGTAAGAGTATCGCCGTTGGCGAGTATGAATATGTCCTCTTTCTTTCTGCCTAGTTCCATTGCCAGATCCGCGTGCTGTTTCAGGTGTCTGTACTCACCATGTACCGGCATCAGGTATTTAGGCCGGATCAGCGTATGCATGAGTTTCAGTTCTTCCCTGCAGGCGTGGCCTGAAACGTGGATATCCGTAATGTCTGAATAAAAGACCTCCGCTCCTTTTTCAAAGAGTTTATTTACTACGTTGGCGACCATCTTCTCATTGCCCGGTACAGGCGTTGATGAAAGAACTACCAGGTCGCCTTTCTTTATCTGTACTGATTTGTGATCCGAATTAGCCATTCTCGCAAGAGCCGACATAGGCTCTCCCTGGCTTCCTGTCGTTATGATCACCAGTTCCTTGTCAGGGATATTCTTCGCTTCGTTTATATCTATAAGAACGCCTTTCGGTATTTTCAGATATCCCAGTTCGATGGCAAGACTGATTACGTTTACCATGCTCCTGCCTGAAACGGCCACCTTCCTGTGGAACATAGCCGCGTTGTCTATGATTTTCTGTATCCTGTGAACATTCGATGAGAACGTGGCGACTATTATCCTCGCCTTCGATCCTCTGAATATGTTCTGCAGGGCTTCCCCGACGTTTTTCTCCGATGCTGTGTAGCCCGGCCTTCCGGCATTGGTGCTCTCGCACATCATGAGAAGCACGCCTTTTCTTCCTATCTCAGCAAGTCTTCCGAAGTCTATCGGCTCGCCGTCAACGGGTGTATAGTCTATCTTGAAATCCCCCGTATGGAATATGACTCCCGCCGGAGTCGTTATCGAAAGGCATATCGCGTCGGCTATTGAATGTGTGACCCTTATTGTCTCAACCGCAAAAGGTCCGATCTTTATTCTGTCGCCTGCTTTTATCGTCCTCAGATCGCCCTTTAATCCGTGTTCGTCAAGTTTGTTCTGTATCAGCCCCAAAGGAAGTCTGGTCCCGTAGATAGGAACCTTGATTCTTTGCAGCAGATAAGGTACGGCACCGATATGGTCTTCATGACCGTGTGTGATTATCATCCCTCTTACCTTGTGGGCGTTCTTTATCAGGTAAGAAAAATCAGGGATGACGATGTCTATGCCGTACATCTCATCGTTTGGGAAAGACAGCCCGCAGTCAATGATCAGTATGTCGTTCCCGTATTCGAGGACTGTCATGTTTTTACCGATCTCATGAAGCCCTCCTATGGGAATGATCTTGAGCTGCTCCTTTGCCGCTTTCCGTGTATTTTTTTCTGTTTTCATATATTCTCCTTTTCCCAAAAGGAATGAGAAAAACTATTTTACTACTATATTCACCAGCTTTCCGGGAACTGCGATTACTTTTACTATGTTCTTCCCTTCTGTCAGCTCTTTTATCTTTTCGTTCTCAAGAGCCAGTTTTTCAAATTCCTCCTTGTTTATATCTACCGCAACATCAATCTTGTCTTTTACTTTTCCGTTGATCTGCAGTACTACCTCTACTGTATCCTGCACCAGAGCGCTTTCGTCTGTCTCCGGCCAGCTCTCGTCATATACGCTCTTTTCCCCGCCGAGAGCTTCCCACATCTCTTCGCAGATATGAGGAGTGAACGGTGAAAGAACGAGGACCAGCTTCTTAAGGCAATGACCCAGAAGCGCAGGATTCATATCTTTGTCCTTTATATATCTGTTCATTTCGTTGATCAGTTCCATTACAGAGCTTATAGCGGTATTGAAACTGAAACGGCCTCCGATATCCTCGGATACCTTCTTTATGGTCTTGTTGAGGGCGAAAGCAAGCTCTTTGTCAGCCTTTGAAGAAACACTATACTCATCAGGTATGTCCGGATTATCCTGAACGAAGTTGTAGACCATCTTGTACACTCTGTTCAGGAATCTGAAGCTTCCCTCAACTCCGTCATCGGACCAGTCAAGTTCTCTTTCCGGCGGCGCAGCGAAGAGTATAAAGAGTCTTGCTGTGTCAGCGCCGTATTTTTCAATGATCTCAGCCGGGCTTACTACGTTGCCGATGGATTTTGACATCTTCTTTCCATCTTTGATGACCATTCCCTGTGTAAGCAGGTTATCGAAAGGTTCGTCTGAATCCACAAGGCCCAGATCGTGAAGAGCCATCTGGAAGAACCTTGCGTACATGAGATGGAGGATGGCATGCTCAACTCCGCCGATGTACTGGTCCACGTTCATCCAGTATTTGATCTTGTCAAAACTGAACGGCTCCTTATCGTTCTTGGCATCACAGTATCTGAGGAAATACCATGAGGAATCCAGGAACGTATCCATGGTGTCGATCTCACGCTTAGCCGGCTTTCCGCATACAGGGCATACCGTGTCAATAAACGTCTTGCTTGTCGTCAGCGGTGATTCACCCTTTCCTGTGAACTCAACGTCCTCAGGAAGAAGTACTGGCAGGTTCTCTTCCTTTTCGGGAACCCAGCCGCAATGATCGCAGTGGATCATAGGTATAGGTGTTCCCCAGTATCTCTGTCTGGAGATGAGCCAGTCTCTCAGCTTGAAGTTGGTAGTCTTCTTACCTACGCCTTTCTCTTCAAGCCAGTCGAACATCTTCTTTATGGCGTCCCTGTTGTTCATTCCCGTGAATTCACCGGAATTGATCATTGTTCCTTCGGTTATGAACGCTTCCTTGAGATCGTTTATGTCTATGTTCGGATCATCTGTATCGAGTACAGGGATTATCTTCAGATCGAACTTCTTGGCAAAGTCAAAGTCTCTCTGGTCGTGGGCAGGAACGGCCATGATGGCGCCTGTTCCGTAGTCCATCATTACATAGTCTGAAATATAGATAGGTATCTTGTCCCCGTTTACCGGGTTGATAGCATACTTTCCTATGAAAACGCCGGTCTTCTCGTTTGTCGTGGATGATCTTTCGATATCCGTCTTGTG
>JAUMVF010000028.1:0-12657 GCA_030530305.1 Bacillota bacterium | reverse complement strand
TTCGTTGAGATACTCTTTAACGGGAGCTTCGAATTCAGTACCCTTTGTCAATTCTTCAACGTAAGGATGCTCCGGCGCAAGTACCATGTAGGTAACTCCGAAAAGTGTATCCGGTCTTGTGGTGAATATCTCAAGATCCTTGTCAAATCCATCGATCTTGAATATTACTTCCGCGCCGGTGCTCTTTCCGATCCAGTTCTTCTGCATGATCTTTACTTTTGAAGGCCATCCCTCAAGTTTTTCAAGATTGGCAAGCAGTCTGTCGGCGTAGTCTGTGATCTTGAAGTACCACTGTGAAAGGTTCTTCTTGCCTACCTCAGTACCGCAGCGTTCGCAGCAGCCGTCAACTACCTGCTCATTGGCAAGTACCGTCTGGCAGCTTGGGCACCAGTTTACCGGGTTTTCCTTCTTGTATGCCAGACCCTTTTTGTAGAACTGAATGAATATCCACTGCATCCACTTGTAATAGTCAGGCTTGCATGTGGCGACTTCTCTTTCCCAGTCATATGAAAGACCCATTTCCTTTAGCTGTGTCTTCATGTCCTCTATATTCTCAAGAGTCCATTTCTTAGGCTCGACACCGTTTTTTATAGCGGCGTTTTCCGCAGGGAGTCCGAATGAATCCCAGCCCATTGGATGAAGCACGTTGAAGCCCTTCATCTTCTTGAATCTGGCAACGACGTCACCTATGGAATAGTTTCTTACATGTCCCATATGCAGCTTTCCTGAAGGATACGGGAACATCTCCAGAACGTAGTATTTCTCCTTGTCCGGATCTTCTACAGTTCTGAAAGCGTCAGTTTCTTCCCACTTTTTCTGCCATTTTGCTTCGATCTGACTAAAATCATACTTTTCCTTCATTACTCGTTACCATTCCTTTCAAAATATTCCGTTTCGCAATCAGCCCAGAGTTTTTCGATATTGTATCTGTTTCTCATCTCCTCGGTCATGATATTGATGACTACGTCGCCGTAATCCATCAGTATCCATCCTGAGGATTTTTTGCCTTCAACGCGCTTTACGGGAACACCTTCTTCGTCAAATCTGTCGTGGACCTCGTCCACAAGGGTCTCGATCTGACGCATGCTGCCGCCTGTCGCCAGCACGAAATAATCGGCAAATGATGCTTTTTCTCCGATGTTGATGACAGCAATATCCATCGCCTTCTTGCTGTCCAGCTTTTCTGCTGCAAACAAAGCCATTTGTCTGCTATCCATTCTTTTCTCTCTCCTTTTCCATCTTCAGAAAATGATCTCTCGTGTAGATCGAATCTTCATCCAGATCACCGCCTGAAGATCTGATAAAATCTATCGTCTTTTCAAGCGCCATAAGGCACGCTTTGTCAATATCTTTGAAGGCCATTTCCCTGATCTCGTCTGACCCTTCATATTCTCTTCCCGGCTCGCCGGCGTCTGCCACGAAAATTATCTTTTCAAGCAGCGACATGCCGGGCCTTCCGGTCGTATGATAGCTCACCGCGTTCAGTATGTCCCTGTCAGCTATCCCCAGTTCGTTTTCCATTATGGCAGCCGCCACCTTGCTGTGTGAAAGAGCGCTTTTGTTCAGGTATTTCCTGTCGAGTCCCAGCCTTATCACGTAATCGTTCAGGACTTCATCCGTGAACTCCTTCCCTTTGCACATATCGTGATAAAGGGCCGCGCATTCAGCCTTTTTCGTGTCGGCTCCGTATACTTCAGCAAGCTTTACCGCCAGGTCCCGCACGTTGTACGTGTGCCGCAGCCTGCTTTCCTTGAGATTGTTTTTAAGATAATCATTTATATAATCCGTTTTCAACGATATACCTCTCTACTTTTTCAGGAACAAGCCCTGTGACAGAAAGTCCCCCGGCAGCACGCTCTCTTATCAGCGTGGATGAAACATCCACCTGGCGGTTCTTTATCTTTACGATCTCTGTACCGTGCTCCCGCCTTATCCTTTCTATCGTCTCCTTCAGTTCCTCTTCCTTATACCCCGGGCGGGTCCCGACTATATACGAGTAGCTGTCAAGCAGTTCTTCAGCGTTCATCCATGTCTCTATCTTCAGGAATGAGTCTGTGCCGCACAGGAAAAAGATTTTGTCTTCTTCCTCATAAACACCCTTCAGCATTCTGAGAGTTTTATACGTATACGAAACACTTTCCGACTTCATCTCATAATCAGAGACAGCCAGGACCGGGTGATCTTCAGCCGCAAGCTCAAGCATCCTGAGCCGGTCGGTCCCGTCAGCAAGCTTTTTCCCCTGCTTGAAAGGCTGTATATACACGGGCATGAATATCACCGCGTCAAGGGACACCATATCCACCGCGTCTATTGCCAGGGAAACATGTCCGTTATGAACAGGATCGAAGGTCCCTCCGTATACTCCTATCTTCTTCATGACGCTGTCCTTTATTCCTCTTTCGCTTTCAGCTGGAGACCCAGTTCGTCAAGCTGATCCGTGGTTACTCCAGCAGGAGCGTCGCTGACCATGCACTGGGCTGCCTGGTTCTTCGGGAACGCTATGACGTCACGGATGCTGTCCAGATCCGCAAGGAGCATCACCAGTCTGTCAAGGCCGTAGGCCAGTCCGCCGTGAGGAGGCGCACCGTACTTGAAGGCTTCTACCAGGAATCCGAATTTTTCCTGTATTTCCTCATCTGAAAGGCCTATGACTGAGAACATCTTTTCCTGAAGATCCCTGTCATGTATCCTTATGCTTCCTCCGCCCAGTTCTACTCCGTTGAGCACGATGTCGTAAGCGTTGGCTCTTGCGTTCTCAGGTTCGGTATCCAGAAGCTCTATATCCTCTTCCTTCGGGGAAGTGAAAGGATGATGCATGGCCTTGAGCCTGCCTGTTTCCTCGTCCTTCTCAAAGAGCGGGAAGTCCACTACCCATAGAAGCTCGTACTTCTTTCCGTCCAGAAGTCCCATCTCGCCCGCGATGTGTCTTCTCAAGAAACCCAGTGTGTCGAATACGACTTTTGGTCTGTCGGCGGCGATCAGGATAAGGTCCCCTTCGCCTGCGTCGAATACTGAGGCTATCTCAGAAAGCTGCTCCGGCGAGAAGAACTTGTTTACTGAAGAGGTTATCTCAGCTCCGGTCTTTATCCACACAAGACCCTTTGCGCCATAGCTCTTTGATTTTTCTATGAGTTTGTCTATCTTCTTCCTCGTGTATAACTCAGCTCCGCCGGTTATGCATATTCCGCGGATATCCCCGCCGGATGCGGCTGCGTCATCGAAAACTCTGAATCCGGAGTTTTCCACCTTGTCCTTTATGCTCTTCAGTTCGAATCCGAATCTGGTATCCGGCTTGTCGCTTCCGTATCTTTCCATTGCCTCCTTATATGTGAGACGCGGGAAAGGAGTTTTTATCTCTATGCCCATGATGTCAGAGAACAGACGCTTTAAGAAGCCTTCCTGCATGCTGATGACATCATCCACGTCAACGAAAGACATCTCCAGGTCTATCTGGGTGAATTCGGGCTGTCTGTCCGCTCTCAGGTCCTCGTCTCTGAAGCACTTTACTATCTGCATGTATCTGTCCGTTCCACCGACCATCAGAAGCTGTTTGAACATCTGGGGTGACTGTGGCAGAGCGTAGAAAGAGCCCTGTTCCACACGGCTTGGTACCAGATAGTCTCTCGCGCCTTCCGGAGTGGATCTTATCAGCATGGGAGTCTCGACTTCGGTGAATCCGTTCTCATCGAAATAGTCTCTCGCTGTCTTGGCGATCCTGTGACGGAATGTGAGATTCTTCTGCATCTCATTCTTTCTCAGGTCAAGATATCTGTATTTTAGACGGAGATTGTCATCTACGTTGTCATCGTCCTTTATGTATATAGGAGGCGTTTCCGCAGTTGAATAGATCACAAGACCGTCAGCGTATATCTCTATATCTCCAGTCGGGAGCTCAGGATTCTTCGATTCCCTTTCCCTTACTGTGCCGCTGATGCCTACTACGTATTCGCTTCTCAGGCTGTCGGCCCTTTCAAAGAGTTCCTGAGGCACCTTATCGTCGAATACCGCCTGTGTTATTCCTGTCTTATCTCTCACATCGCAGAAAATAAGACCGCCCAGGTTCCTGCTCTTCGCGATCCAGCCGTTGAGAACGACTTTTTCCCCTGTGTTTTCACTTCTCAGTTCGCCGCACATATGTGTGCGTTTCATCAGTTCTTTCATGTTGTGTTCTTCCTTCTTATGCCTTTTCTTTGTTTTTATTTTCTCAGTTCATCTTCAAGTCCGTCAAAAGGTACGCTTATCTGCTCGCCGGTAGTCATGTCTTTTACTGACGCCTTACCGGACGCGATCTCGTCATCTCCAAGTATGATGACTTTGCGTGCTCCCGTGTGATCCGCGTATTTGAACTGACCCTTGAACTTACGTCCCATAAGGTCCATTTCAGCGTGGAATCCCGCGTCGCGAAGCTTCCTGAGCATCTTCAGTCCTTCGTATTTTGCATTGTCCCCCATGACTGCGATAAGCGCGTCGGGGCCTTCCGGTTCAGGTATTTCAATGCCCGCGGCCTCAAGTGTGAGAAGCAGTCTTTCTATACCGAGTCCGAAACCTACTCCCGGAACATCCGGTCCGCCCAGTTCTTCAATAAGGTGATCGTATCTTCCGCCTCCGCATACGGTGCTCTGTGCTCCCAGACCGCCCGCAACGAATTCAAAAGCTGTTTTCGTATAATAATCCAGGCCTCTGACGATTCCCGGGTCGACTGTAAAGGCGATGCCGGACGCGGTAAGGTTCTTTTTCAGATCCTCAAATGCCGCTTTGCAGTCGTCACACAGATAATCCATCATTACCGGCGCTCCCTTGACAAGCTCCTGGCATATAGGAGACTTGCAGTCCAGGATACGCATCGGGTTTCTGTCATATCTTTCCTTGCATGTATCGCACAGCTGATCGTATTTGGGCTCCAGGAACTTTCTCAAAGCTTCCCTGTGATCCTTTCTGCATTCAGGGCAGCCTATACTGTTGATGTGAAGTTCCACATCAGTTATGCCCAGATCCTTTATGAATTCATCCGCAAGGGCGATAACTTCAGCGTCTGCCAGCATATTGTCAGTTCCGAAGATCTCAATTCCGAACTGGTGGAAAGCCCTGAGTCTGCCCGACTGGGGCTTTTCATATCTGAAGCAGTCTATATCATAGTAATACTTTGTCGGCTGGACCTCCGCAAACTGTTTGTGCTCCACAAAAGCCCTTACGACAGGCGACGTCCCTTCCGGTCTGAGAGTTATGCTTCTCTTTCCGTTATCTTCAAAGGTATACATCTCCTTCTGGACGATGTCTGTGGTGTCACCTACGCCTCTGGCAAAAAGTTCCGTGTGTTCAAACACCGGTGTTCTGACTTCCCTGAAGCCGTACTTTTTGCATATCTCAGCGAATTTCTTCTCAACGTAGTGCCATTTATAGACTTCCTGTGCAAGTACGTCCTTTGTTCCTTTTGGCGCTTTAGTCAGCATTGTTTTCCTCCCGATATCTCTTAAGAGGCTCAAAAAGTCCTGTTTCCTTCCTTCTGAGCATCTCATCGATTTTCTCTATATATACCTCGTAATTTGATACGTTGGCTATTCTCTCGTGTCTGTTCTCCGACGGGAAATATGCTTTCGATATCCCGCCTGCCCCGAGAGCTATTATGCTCTGGGCTTCCTCCATTATCCTTATGTTGTATATTCCTTCATGTCCCGGCAGGCAGTATCCGGTGTTCTCCCCCGCTCCCGCCATCTGTTTCTGCCGGTAAAGGTAATATGCCTCGTATCCGTTTTCTTTCATGCGCTTCTCAGCGTGATCGAGCATCTCAGATACGGTATCTGCGGCCTTATAATGATAATCCCTGTCTATTCCCGCAAGTCTGGACGATCTTTTTATAGCCAGATTGTGGATCGTTATATTCTCAGGTCTGCAGTCCGTAATGAAATCAAGTGTCTCTCTGAAATCATCGACCGACTCCCCGGGAAGTCCCGCTATCAGATCCGCGTTCACAGTCGCGATCCCCGATGCTGAAGCTATATCAAAAGCCTCTTTTATCTGGCTTACCGTGGTCTCTCGTCCAATCAGCTCAAGAGTCGAAGCTTTCATGGTCTGGGGGTTGACGCTGATCCTGTCAACGTCCGCGTCTTTTGCTATGATGAGTTTTTCCTCTGTTATAGTATCTGCTCTTCCCGCCTCAAGAGTCACCTCTCTGGTTTCTCCGCAGCGGAGCGTTTCGTTCACCAGATCAAGAAGTTTCCCCAGCCTCTGATCATCAAGGGTCGTAGGCGTGCCTCCGCCAATATATATGGATTCTGCCCATATGCCGGTTTCAGCCATTCTGCCGGATACCCATCTTATTTCCTTGTAAAGGCATTCCAGATACCTGTCGATCTCGCTCATGTCCTTCTGGTTGGAAGTAAATGAGCAGTAAAGACATCTTGTGGGACAAAACGGTATCCCGATATATATGCCTGCTGCGCCTTCTGCGGGTTTTCCAGCTGTCCTCTGCTGGTATTCATATATCCGGAGAGCTTTTTCCGCTCTGTCTTCTGACACCAGATAATCATCCAGCAGGATCTTTTCCGCTTTTCCCCTGTCACCGCCGCAGGCCCGTACTGTTTCACCTGCCAGCTTTACAGGTCTGATGCCTGTGATTATCCCCCAGGGGAGAGTTTTTCCGGTCACGCGGCTCAGATATCTGTATATTTCGCGCTTTAGCGCGTTCTTGTCTTCATTTGCCGGAAAGACTGCGTCAAATCCGTCTTCAGAGGGTCTGTCCCCTTCCGGGATCCTGACGTTATCCAGGTCGTCCGAATAAAGTCTGAACTCGTCCGGTCTGAGGAATGCTTTTATCAGTTCCTCATACTCGTGAGCTTTTTTCACATCTTTCAGCAGAAAATCATACAAGTGGGCTGTTCTCCTTCATAGTCCCATCATACAAATGGATTGTATTTCTTCTCGTCACCTACTGTCGTCGGTCCCATGTGGCCCGGCAGTACCTGTGTCTCGTCAGGCAGCACGAAGATCTTTTCGTGAATAGACTTTTTCAGATCCGCGAAAGACGATCCCTGAAAATCAGTTCTCCCAACAGACGTTCTGAAAAGCGTATCGCCGCTGAAGAGCACGTTATCGATAAGTATGCACATTCCACCCGGTGAATGTCCCGGAGTATGGAAGAATTTCAGTTCCAAATCGCCTATTTTCAGCGTGTCGCCGTCATCCACATACATATCAGCTTCCACGGTTACCGGTGAAGCGAACATCATGCGGCTCAGGTTCATATCCGGATCCGCCAGCAGTTCCTTTTCGTGGACGCAGGCAACGACTTTCGCAGCGGGAAAATCATTTTTGAAACCTGCGACACCGCCGATATGATCGCCGTGGCCGTGTGTCAGTATTATGTACTGCATATCTATATGATTCTGATCCAGATAGTCCTTTATCTCTTTCACATAACCGCCCGGATCGACTATGAAACCCTTACCGGTGTTCTCATCCGCTACGATGTATGTGTTTGCGCCTCCCGGACCTGTCTGCGCGCAGCTTATGTTCATTTCGTACCTCCTCAACCTCTGTAGACTTCAAGTATTCCGCTGACATTCCTGAAAGTCCTCAGTATCTTCTGCATCTGGGCAGTATTGGCGATGGATAATGTCAGCGTTATCTGTACTGTCTCGTCTTTTGAGCTCTTCGCGTTTACGCCTGTGATATGAGCGTCCATATCGTCACAGGCTTTCGATATCTCTGAGAAAAGACCCTTCTGATCCTTGGCGATAACTGTCACGTCCGCGTCATAGGTCTTATCCATCTCGTCCATATTCCACTCCACGTCTATGAATCTGACTTTTTCAGATTCCGGCAGAGATGTCATATTCACACAGTCTACCCTGTGGACTGTTATTCCTCTTCCCTTTGTTATGAATCCGATGATGTCGTCACCGGGAACAGGATTGCAGCACTTGGCTACCCTGATCATAAGGTTGTCGGCGCCTTTTACGGAGATACCCACATCGTCATGCTGCTGTTTGAGGGTCTTCTTCGGTTTCTCCTCAGTCTTCAGGTTCTCTATGTCGTTTTTCTGTTTATCTTCTTTCTCCTTCTGTTCTTCCTGGTGATACTTGAACAGAAGATTGGCAACCTTGCTCTGGAACGCGCCTCCGTAGCTGAGCTGGGTATAAAGCTCATCGGTAGTATTGATCTTCAGTTCCTTCATAGCGCGGTTTATAAAAGTGCTTTTCAGTACCTGCTGTGGATCCTGTCCCTTTCTCCGCACGTACTTGTCGATCATGTCCTTGCCCTTGTCGACAGTATCTGAACTGTTCTGCTTTTTGAGCCATGATCTTATCTTGCTTCTGGCCGTGCTGCTCTTGGCGATCTTCAGCCAGTCTATGCTCGGGCCCGATGAATTGGCGGAAGTCACGATCTCGACTATGTCCCCGTTGTCAAGGACATGGTCGATAGTAACCATTTTACCGTTAACCTTTGCTCCAACGCACTTACTTCCGATATCCGTATGTATTTTGAAGGCAAAATCAAGTGGCGTAGACCCTGCCGGAAGCTCCAGCACGTCTCCCTGCGGCGTAAAAACGAATACCTGGTTGGCGAACAGATCCACTTTCAGCGTTTCCATGAATTCCTCCGGATCCTTCATATCCTTCTGGAGTTCTATAGTCTGTCTCAACCATGCCAGCTTCACGTCCTCCTGGTCATCCTTGACGCCTTCTTTGTATTTCCAGTGGGCAGCGATACCGTATTCAGCCACCTTGTCCATTTCATAGGTCCTGATCTGGATCTCAAAAGGCTTCCCCGAATCGCCGATTACTGTAGTATGAAGCGACTGGTACATATTGGGCTTGGGCATCGCGATATAATCCTTGAAACGTCCCGGTATAGGCTTCCACAGGGTGTGCACTATTCCAAGTACCGCGTAGCAGTTCTTTACGCTTTCAACGATTATCCTTATTCCGATAAGGTCGAATATCTCATCCAGCTGTTTGTGCTGGTACTTCATCTTCTTGTAAATGCTGTAAAAATGCTTCGACCTTCCCTTTATTTCATAATTGATGTCTACGTCCTTCAGGGCGTCCTTTATCTCATCGATTACATCATCGATGTTCTTCTGGCGCTGGTCCTTCTTTTCGCTTACGTTTTCTTTGAGAGTCTGGAACGCGTCAGGATCCAGATACTTCAGAGCCGTATCCTCAAGCTCGAACTTCACATTGTACATTCCGAGTCTGCTTGCGAGAGGAGCGTATATCTCAAGGGTCTCCTTGCACTTGTCCTGTATCTTCTGCTCGTTCATGTAGTTGATAGTCCTGAGATTGTGAAGCCTGTCGGCAAGCTTGATGATAAGTACCCTGATGTCCTTTGACATGGCCAGGAACATCTTCCTCAGATTTTCGGCCTGTCTCTCCTCTTTGCTTTCAAATTTGATGGAGCCCAGTTTGGTGACCCCGTCCACAAGCAGCGCTATATTGCTGCCGAAGTCCTTCTCAAGATCGTCCTTAGTGTATTCAGTATCTTCAACTACGTCGTGAAGAAGCCCCGCCACTATAGTATCTTCATCCATGCCAAGTTCGGCCAGTATCTCAGCCGCGGCCATGGGATGTATTATGTACGGCTCGCCTGATTTTCTCAACTGACCTTCATGCATCTTTTCCGCTGTATCGTAGGCTTTCTCTATGAGAGCCATATCGCAGTTAGGATTCAGTTCTTCGATTGTCTTAAGAAATTCTTTTTTAGTCTTCATATCCTTCTCTGATGCATTGACCTGTAAACTACAAATTACCCGGCCGACCTGAGCTGACCGGGTAATCTATGATCCTTCTAAACTACCGCGCCATCATTTTCTCTCTTGGCTTTCTTGATGCCTTCATAGTTGTTCTTTTTCTTATGTTTCTTCGTTCCCTTGTACTTCTTCCTCCTGTTTTCAACAAATGTCGTAAGGTCATGGAATACAGGGCTGGCGATGAATATGGATGAGAAACATCCAACCAGCACGCCGACCATCAGCGGAAGTACGAATTCCCTTATAGCCGGACCTGTGATTATGTACAGCGGTATCATTACCACCAGGGTGGTCACTGACGTCATGATGGATCTTCCGAGCGTCTGGTTTATACTCGTATCTATCATGTCCAGTCTGGAAACGCCGCGCATGTACTTCTTGTTCTCTCTGATCCTGTCGAATACAACGATGGTATCGTTTATGGAATATCCGACCACGGTGAGTATAGCGGCGATGAACGGGTTGTTTACCGTGACGCCGAATACAAGATAGAATGTCAGAAGCAGCAGACAGTCGTGGGCCAGCGCAATGATGGCCGCAACACCGAATTTCCATTCTGAGAACCGTATCCTGATATAAATGAGCATACATATTGCCGCTATCAGTATCGCCTTAAGGGCGTTGTCTCTCAGTTCCTTACCCACAGAAGCGCCGAACAGTTCGCTTGCGAGTATCTCCGGTTCATCCACGCCGAAGGCCTCTCCTATCTTTTCGGATATGGCCTTGCTTTCATTGGCGCTCAGAGTATCCGTAGTCCTGATGATTATCTGTTTATTGCCGTCTCCCGAATATACGATAGAGCCTTTGCTCATATCCACGCCGTTATCTTCAAGTACGTCTTCCACTTTATTCAGATCCACCTGCTTCTCCATATCAAGCTGGAGCGTGCTTCCACCGGTGAAGTCGATACCATAGTTGAATCCTCTTATGAAGAATGTGCCGATACCGATGATGATTATCACTGCAGCTATGGTGTACCATACTTTTCTCTTCCTGAGGAATGAAAGCTTTTTCTTTATTTCGAATGTGGTTGATCCGTCCTTCTTTATTCCGAAGAAACCTGGCTTGCTGAATCTCTTCGATCCTACAAACAGGCTGAGATAAAGATTCGTTACAACTACTGCAGTGAATATGCTTATGATGATACCGATCATCAGCGTCCAGGCGAATCCCTTTACGCTGCTGGTTCCCATCTGGTAAAGCACTCCCGCGGCAATAAGTGTCGTTACCTGCGAGTCTATTACCGTGCTCATAGCACGTTTGAATCCGGTCTGTGTAGCTATCTCAACAGACTTGCCGCTCACTATCTCTTCTCGTATCCTGGAGAATATGACCACGTTGGCGTCTACCGCCATGCCGACCGACAGGATGATACCTGCGATTCCCGGAAGGGTCAGCACGCTGCCCACGGCCGCCATGACAAGGGCCATAAGCACTACGTACATGAGGAGCGCTATGTCAGCCGCAAAGCCCATTATCCTGTATCCGAAAAGCATGATCAGGAACACGAGCACAAGACCGATGAGACCTGCGATAAGACTCATCGTCAGAGCGTTCATTCCTATAGTCGCCGTCTGTGTTGATGATGATATTACTTCCAGATTTACAGGAAGCGCGCCGCCTCTGATGAGGGCTGCAAGCTTAGTTGCGTCCTCTTCTTTGAATCCTGAGTTCTGTGTTATCTCGCAGCTGTCGCTTGCGATTACTTCGTTTACTTCAGGTGCTGAGATGATCTCATCGTCCAGAAGTATGACTATAGCTTTGTCGGAAACGTTATCCTCTGCAGGATATGATGATTTCACCATGCCGCTGAGAGCGTCCCTGGTACCCTGCTCGAACTTTTCTCTTCCTTCTTTGGTGAACTCGAGTATTACCTTATATCCGCCGTGCTGTGAATCCTTATCTACTCCCGCGTCCTTGATGGCGTCGCCTGTCATTATCAGCGACTTGTTCGCCAGACGGAATTCCAGCTGGGCTGTCTGACCTATGGTATTGATGGCCTCGGTGCTGTCTTCAGCTCCCGGAAGCTCTACTCTGATCCTGTTCTTCCCTTCTACAGTTACGGTAGGCTCCGCAAGACCCATCTGGTCAACACGCTCATTGATGACTTCCTTGGTCTGCTCCATGGTCTGGGCCAGATCCTCATCTTTGAGTTTGCCAGTGTCTGCTTCAAGAACAGCATACACGCCGCCCTTGATGTCGAGTCCGAGTTTGATCTTATCTTTCACCGGATCCATGACGCCGGGTATTCCCCATATCGTCACTATCCATCCGAACGCGATAAGAACAACTATCACAATTGCTAAAACTATTTTGACTGTTCGGTTCATTTAAATAATATCTCCTTTTGAAATCTATAAATCCGGGCACAATTCGCCACTAATATATTATCCATAATATTTTACTACTTTTTGTCACTCCTCTCAAGTGAAAATGTGCTTGAATTCAATGGTTTTGGGCTTTTTTGATACAAAAAAAGACATCTCCCGCAGATAAGCACGGGAAATGCCAGTTTTCTATCGTTTTTTATATGTGCAGATGAGTTTTACTCTGCGTCTTTTACAGCGTCTTCTGCAGCTTCAGCGGTCTCTTCTGCTGTATCGGCAGCTGCGTCAGCAGCTTCTTCTGCTTTATCTGCTGCTTCATCAGCAACGTCTTCAACGGCTTCTTCAGCCTTTGCCTGCTTCATTCTCTTAGGCAGAGCCCTCTTTGGTGCTTCTTCCTCTTCTTCCGGTTCAGGTTCTGACTGCTGTCTTGAGAATCTTTCATTCTTTTCAACAACTTTAGAAACAGCCCATCTCATGATCTCGAACTTGACTTTGTCAGCGCCCACCTGTATAACAAGTGATTCATCCTTTGTCTTCACTATTTTGCCGCAGATACCGCCGATAGTGATGATCTCATCCCCT
>JAUMVF010000133.1 GCA_030530305.1 Bacillota bacterium | reverse complement strand
CCTTATGAAAGCAGGGCTTTCAGGGCGGCCGGCGTCGAAGGAAAAGAGACAGAAGGCGGGAGAGATCCTGGGGATCGGCTACGGAAGCAGCAGCAGATTCCTGGGCAAGCTCAACGGCTACGGCATAACCAGGGAAGAGTTTGACGCGGCCCTTGAGAAGATATAGAAGGAGCGGCTGAAGATGTGCGCTGACAGAAAGAAAACCGAAAAGGGGAAAGGCGCCTTCAGACATTCAAAAAGTCTGGGGCAGAATTTTCTTAAGGACAGCAGCGTCATCGCAGAGATAATAGAAGGATCGGACATCTCTGAAAACGATTTGGTAATAGAGATAGGTCCCGGTATGGGAGCTCTGACTGAAATGGCGGCAGACGCTGCCGGAAGGCTGGTTGCCGTAGAGCTCGACAAAAGACTGATCCCGGTGCTGGAAGAAAGATTCGGAAGCAGAGACAATATCGTCATCATCAACGATGACATCCTGAAAACAGACCTGAACGCCCTCATCGGAAAATACAGGATGATCGACGGGCGGGAGGCTGAACATGTGAGGATAATAGGCAATCTGCCTTACTATATAACGACGCCCATAATAATGAAGATACTTGAAGAGGGCGTCCGCGCCGACAGCATCACGGCCATGATGCAGAAGGAAGTGGCTGAAAGGATCGCGGCGCCGCCGGGAAACAAGACCTACGGGGCATTGTCGGTGGCGGTGCAGTATTACTGCGAAGTCACGAAGATCTGCGACGTGGGAAGGCATCTGTTCGTTCCACAGCCAAAGGTGGACTCGGCTGTGCTGAGGATGGACATCCGCAGTGAAAAATGCGTTGAAGTCAGCGACGAGAAGGCGTTTTTCCGGTGCATCAAGGCGGGCTTCGGCCAGAGGAGAAAGACCCTTTACAACTCCCTCTGCGGCGCGTCGGGCATGACGAAAGAACTTGCAGGCAAAGTCCTTGCGGAAGCCGGAATAGACAAAGACCGCAGAGCGGAAACACTGACCATAGAAGAATTCGCGAAAGTAGCCGATGCTTACGCGAAAGCAAGATAAAAGACTGCCGTGGCATATGACTGCCCGGCAAAGACTCGACAGAAAGAAGACGACCTGATGGGAAGATTATTCAGAAAAAAAGACAAAAGAATCAAGGAAGTAAAAATAAAGAAGCCGCATAAAGAACGGTTTCCGAGACTGAAAGCGTTCTATGCCGGGAGCCTTGCGCACAGGGTCCTGGTTCTTTTCCTGCTTTCAATGGCGGACATGCTCATAATCGAAAGCCTGGCGAGACATTCTCTCATAGCCGGGATAGTATTCATGTGTACGCATCCTCTCGTGTTCCTCTTCAACAGCTGTATCATTTTCGTGACTTACGCGGTAGGGCTGCTGATCAGGAGACAGGTTTTCTGGATATCTGTGATTACCTTCATCTGGCTGCTTCTCGGAGTCGCCAACGGCATCATACTTCTCAACAGGATGACGCCGCTCACTGTGGCGGACTTTTCTGTTATGAATGACGGCCTCACACTGGTCACCAATTATCTGAGTAAAGGACTCATCGCCCTGATCATCGGAGCGGTAGTCGCCGTGCTGGCGATCTTCGTGGTCCTGTTCATCAAGGGGCCGAGGCTTGAAAAGTTCGGATTCAAAAAGACCCTTGCCGTAGTTCTCTGTATACTGCTGGCCTTTGGCGGCATTTATCAGCTCAGCATAAGGACCGGCGTGGTAGGCACATACTTCGTGAACCTGGCTTACGCCTACAGGGACTATGGTGTTCCGTACTCATTCATGAGCAGCTGGCTCAACAAGGGGATAGACAAACCGTCCGGCTGTTCGGAGGAAAGCATAAAGGACCTCTTCGATAAGGGCGAGCTCAGTGAAGACGGCACGTACAAGCGGGAAAAGAAAGAGATCGCGGACAGACCGAACATCCTGTTCCTCCAGCTGGAGTCCTTCATGGACCCGACTGCGGTGGAGGGATTCGAGTATTCACAGGATCCGATCCCGAACTTCAGAAGACTGATGAAGAAGTATTCATCGGGTCTTTACGTGGCGCCGGCAGTAGGCGCGGGCACGGCCAACACTGAATTTGAGAACATCACGGGAATAAGCGTCAAGTTCTTCGGCCCGGGCGAATACCCATACAAGGAGATACTTCAGGAAGAAACGTGTGAGAGCATGGCTTACGATCTGCGGGACGCAGGTTATTCCGCCCATGTGATACACAACCACAGAGGCTCTTTCTACGGAAGGAACACCGCCTTCAAAAACCTGGGATTCGACACTTTCACGTCTCTGGAATACATGAACAACGCGCTTATGACGCCTAAGAACTGGGCAAAGGACAGCATCCTGACAGAGCAGATAATGGAAGCCCTGAAATCAACAAAGAACAAAGACTACATCTATACCATATCGGTGCAGGGTCACGGCAAATATCCGACGGAGCAGATCATAACCGACCCGGACGTGGTAGTAACCAAAGCTCCGACAAAAGAAGACAAGTGGCAGTTTGAGTACTACGTGAACCAGATGTATGAGATGGACAAGTTCGTCAAGAACCTGACGGACACTCTTGCCAGATTTGACGAAGACTGCATCCTGGTAATGTACGGGGATCACATACCGGCCCTGAACATTACGGAAGAAAATCTTAAAAACGGAAGGACCCTCTTCAACACCGAATATATAATCTGGGACAACTTCGGACTGGAAAAGAAAGACGGAACACTCAAGGCCTACGAAACGGCCGCTGAGATCCAGAAACGCATCGGAATGAAGGAAGGTCTTATAACCACATATCAGCAGGATCACCATAAAGACAAAAACTATAAGAAAGGGCTGGAAGCTCTTGCCTACGATATACTTTACGGTGAGAAATACATCTACGGCGAAAAGAACCCCTTCAAGCCGACCAAGCTCAAGATGGGCATCAAAGACATCAAGATCGATAAGATCGTTGAGATCGGCGGCAAGTATTACATAAAGGGAAAGAACTTTACAGAGTACAGCAAGATATCGCTGGACGACGAGGTCCTTGAGACCACATATCTGGGACCGACGCTTCTTGAACTTAAGGAGAAGGTCGATAAGAACGCCATCGAGAGGATGAAGGTCAGCCAGGTGGAGAAGTACAACGAAGTACTGAGTACTACAGAATAAGAAAGCGAAAGCTTCGGTTATACGACCCTCCATTTTCGCCGTATCGTATACCGCCGCAAATGTTGAAGTAGCTGTTTCGAGCCCGACGCCGCAAATGTTGCAATG